>NZ_JBRILT010000053.1:0-31101 GCF_052977065.1 Shewanella sp. 125m-1 | reverse complement strand
TTTCCGCGCATGTAACACCTCATATTTTTGGTTAAGTATAACTCTATGAAGTGTCTACTGTTCTAGGGGCTTACCAGTCTTTAGAAATTATAGATAATGTTATTGCATTATTTCCATTGTCTTCGTTGTGCTTAGCTTTTAAATGTAAGCTTTTGAGTCCTATGTAGCACTCTTTAATCAGGCCAGCTCTTTCTTTAAACGATAAACCATTGATGAAGCATGACATAACTAAAACAAGCACCGAGTACACTACCCAATAGGTCGCACCAAGTTTTGATTGGGTATTATTTAAATAATAGATTGAAACTGCAACAGAAAATAATGAATACCACAATAGCAATAATTGTGATTGAAATGCATTTGATAGGAGTCGTTTTTCAGCTCTGATTCGAGCCTTCCTTGTCCACCAGATATCGCTAGAAAGTGCCACTGAACTTCTCCATAAATTAATAGTGTGTCCCAAGGAGTTTGCGAGTTATCAGGTTAACACCCCATACAGGGCAAGCACGAAGCTAAGAGCAAGCTCTTCAAAATTAGTTTCACTCTCAAGAGAGTGGGCAACACAAATGTTACCACTCCTTGAAACACTTGAATAATGTAAGGGATTTCTGATGTGTATACAATAGAAAAGTTTTTAAAAGTAGATACTTACTGCATTAATAAAACGTATAGAGTGAAAACTTCTGAACTTGATAATTGGTGAAAGCTTCTTTGACATTGAGGTGGCAACTAACTTACGGCTTTCACTACTTCAAATGGAGAGTGCATGGAAGTCAGCAGTGCCCGCCATGAGAAAAAGTATTGCAATTTCAGTTATGCTATCCGCCACTGAGTAATTACGTTAACAAGGAATGGGGCAAAAATGTGCCAGTAACTTTACTTAATTAGTAAGCCACGAATCAAATAAGGTATTGCGAATACCTAACCTAGCTCTCAGCAATAAGCGACTCAACGTCTAGCAGGGAAATCACCCATTTTTGTATTGGGTCTTCATTGTATCGTGGATGCCAAGCTGCAATAACATCGAAACTATCAGGTGACTGCTCAAGGGGAATTGTTACTACATCCAATCCTTTTATTGCTCGAGAAGGCATAAACGCTATGGAGTCCGTTGTTTCAAGATACATAGGTACGATAGAGAAACAGGGAGCTGATATTACGACATTTCGTTTCAATCCAAATTTTGAGAACCAGTCATCGATCGAACTTTTAAAGTTCGGGCGAGATGGTGAGGCTATAATCGTCGGGTACTGTGCGATTTCAGCTAATGTAGGTGTTTTTTGCGAAATAGATGAATGGGTTGATGTTACACATACATGATGCTCTTCAAACAATTTTACTATCCGATAGCTATCTGGAATGTAATCAGGGAAAGCGATAGCTAAATTAACTTTGCCACTTTCCATCAATTCATGAAGTTTATCGATTTCAAAGTCCCTAACGATTAACTTCAAACTTGGAGCTTGTTCCCTAAGCTTTGCAATTAAAGTGGGTAAAATGATTTGTTGAGCATAGTCAGTAGCTGCAATAACAAAAGTACCTTTAGCCTTATGAGGGATAAAGCTTGTCGTTGATAACAATGAATTGAAATCTATTAGCAACTTATCAACTCCCATTGATAAGTCTTCAGCGAAAGGGGTTGGAACAAAACCATTGGTTTTCCTGACAAATAATCTGTCGTCAAACACATCCCTTAGCTTTTTCAAATGTTCACTTACAGCTTGTTGAGTCAAACCTAACTGGTGGGCGGCTTTGGAAGCGTTTTCTTCACGTATTAACGCCTGAAAAACCCGCAATTGCCTAATGTCTAATCGGTCTACTTTACTCACAACTTACCACTTCTATGAGATTTGTCATTTCCATCAAGTATAACGCTACACAAGAAAAACCTGTATCATACACAAAAACTATTTGTTTCTTCTTGTTTTGTGCGTTTGCTAGAGTTCATCCATTGAATCAACTCGATGTTTGGAGAGAAAAAATGAAAACAGTAATTTTAATTGGTGTACTAGGAAAGATGGGGCAAGCAGCTCTGTCAGGTTTAGGTAAACATAAGGTCATTACAGCGGGTCGGTCTGGCGATGTTGATCATATTGTTGATATTACAGAACAAGAATCAATTGAAGCATTGTATGAAAATGTGGGTCACTTTGATGCTGTCGTCAATACCGTAGGGGTTTGCGAATATGCAACTTTTGCAGAGATGACAGAGGCTCAATGGATGACGACTGTTATGAGCAAAATGATGGGACAAATTAACTTAGTCCGTATTGGTCAAAAATACATTGCTGATGGCGGTTCATTTACCTTAATAAGTGGCATATTAAACGTAAAACCAATTCCGTATGCCATTGCCGACGCCACCACAAGTGGAGCTATTGACACCTTCGTAAAATGTGTTGCCCATGAAATGCCAAGGAATACACGCATCAATGTAGTAAACCCGACAGTACTAGCGGAAGCATGGGATGTTTATGGTGAAATGATGCCAGGGTTTGTGCCTGTACCAGGAAAACTAGTTGGCAAAGCGTTTGAGCGGTCTGTTGACGGGTTCATTAACGGACAAGTTCTTTTTGTCGATGCTTAGTATCATAGGTTTTACGTCAAAAAGTAAGATCCACTATTAACTCTCATACAGAGCTCCTTAACTTGGGAGTTCTTTGCCTTTTTGTGATTAGTTAAACTTAGACAAAATTATGTACTTTGGAACGCAGTGAGTATCTACTCTAAGTAGAAATGGGGCATTTTCAATTTAGAAATCGAACCACCATGGCTAAATGAAGGCACCAATTACCAGTGTAGATGCGGCCGTGACCGTCCATGTTTTGGTGAGAGGTAACGGATTTATCAAGTTTTCGAACGAGAGGCAGGATGCCGAACTGGCTTTTTAGCAGGGATGCTATTCGTCATGGCCGAGCTTCCAAGGATGGACTTGTTGCGTGTCACGGCAGTGTCTGCACATAAGGTCGTTCCTTCACATCTGACCCATAGGGATATGGGAAATGTCATTATGATGTAGGGAACATCATTGACCATGTGATCACGACATTCGGACGTCCTGTCCAGCACCCGCTGCAGGCGATTGATAACTCTAAAGCTACGATCCAGAATTCGCTATTTGGTAACACAAACCAAAAAATCTCAGTTCTAAAGATCTTTGTTTTGGGCGCTGACAGATTGAATTCAAAAGAGCCAGCTAATGCTGGCTAAACCGTACGTGCTTAGGAGCGCTATTTTATATGACTAAAAACTAGCTCACCGACTGGTTTTTATGCTCTCAGCTCTACCCTAACTCGCGTTTATTCTCTACACTGTGCCACCTTTTTCTATCCATGCTCGATTAATCTCGATTTGAATTAAATAATGCCAGATTTAACTTTATTAGCCGTGTTTTTACCGACCTTCTTTTTTGTCTCCATTACCCCGGGAATGTGCATGACTCTTGCCATGACTTTAGGCATGAGTATTGGCTTTCGCCGCACGCTATGGATGATGCTTGGTGAGCTCGTTGGCGTCGCCTTGGTGGCCGTCGCTGCAGTCATGGGCGTTGCCAGCATCATGCTTAACTATCCTGAGCTGTTTTCAATTCTTAAATGGGCTGGCGGACTCTATTTGGTCTACATCGGCATTAATATGTGGCGTTCAAGGGGGAAGATGGCGATTGTTGAAGGTCAACAAACATCTAGCGTCAGTAACCTTGAACTTATCTCTCAAGGCTTTTTTACCGCAATCGCTAATCCTAAGGGCTGGGCGTTTATGGTGTCATTACTGCCGCCATTTATTAGTGTTGAGCGTGAAGTCGCGCCGCAACTTTTAGCGCTAGTCAGCATTATCCTATTTACCGAATTAACCAGTATGATGGCTTACGCCGCAGGTGGAAAAAGCTTAAGAATATTCTTAAGCCGCGGTGATAACATAAAATGGATGAACCGTATTGCAGGTAGCCTGATGATAGGTGTGGGCCTCTGGTTAGCGCTTGGCTAATGCTTAGTTGGTATTAGCTAGCGCTTAGCTGGTGTGAGTTCATGATTAGTTGGCGCTGAGTTCATGCTTAGTTCGCCATTAGCAATAGCAGACTCAACCATAGCCGTCGCATTCAATTGTGATAAAACAGAGCCTCGTTAGGCTCTGTTTTTGTATGGCAGTTTTGACTTAAGTTGCTGCATATAAATCTTTGTATTCTCAGCTTCTTGACGAGTAAAACGGTCAATTGCCTGTCTAAACTCATTATGGCAGATTTCATGATTTGAGAAAGTCTCCACAGGCTCAAACCCTCTTGGGACTTTATGCTCTCCCTGAGCTCCCGCATCAAATACCTGTAGCTTATTGGCAATACAATACGCTATTCCTTGGTAATAGCAGGTTTCAAAATGTAAGCCGTCTACTTCAACTAAACAGCCCCAATAACGGCCATATAAATGAGTCTCTGTTTTAAAGTACAGTGCAGACGCAATACACTCTCTATCTTGATTACGAACCACTAAAAGCACGATTGACTCGGGCATGGTCTTAGCTAACGCCTCAAAAAATGCCAGGTTAAGATAACCATAATGCCCAGAACGTTTAGCATAAGTTTGCTGATAACAGCGATAAAACATCTTCCACAGATCGGCAGAAATTTGTTCTCCTTCAATAAACTCAAAGCTCAGGCCTAGAGGCGAGAGCTTTTGTCGTTCTTTATTAATGTCTTTTCGCTTACGCGACGTAAGTGACTGTAAAAAAGCTTGAAAGTCATCGTACTCGCGATTAAACCAATGAAACTGAGTGCCTAAACGCTGTAAGTTTCCCTGCTTTGAAAAATCAGTAAACTGTGATTGAGGTAGAAACAAACAATGCCAGCCAGAAAAACCATACTCAGATAAGCAGTTATTCAGAGTCTGGTTAATAAGCTGCCAGAGGGCTTGCTGAGCCTCAATACTAGCGTCTTTAGCGACTCCAAGGCGCATTCCTGTTACTGGCGTAAACGGAATGGCTGATACTAACTTGGGATAATAGGGCAACTGGTGGCGTTCATACGCCTCTGCCCAGGCCCAATCAAAAACGTATTCACCATAAGAATGGCTTTTAATATATAAAGGCATCACCGCTATAACGCGGCGACTCTCATCCGTTGTCGTCTCCCGAATGATTACATGTAACGGGGTCCAGCCACTTTGACTGCCAACACAGCCGCTTGACTCAAGCGCTGCCAAGTATTGATGCTGATTAAATGGATTACTATCGTGCATGAGCGCATTCCAAGTGTTGGCAGGCACCTTGTCGATAGCATCGATGAGATCAACCTCATACAGGGCGGTCCCCGCCTCACTTGTCGCTGCAGCATGTTTATCCAAACTCATCTCCCTTTGCCGTTACTGTTATGGTTAATATGGCTATTACTGTTACATTTGCCCATCGTTTAAGCTAACCACGTTGCCTCAGTAGTTTTACTTATGGTGTAAACATACAATATCGTGGGCTTACTATTTTGACTTACTATTGTGAAATTATAGTGCGCACTTAATAGTGTAAGCTAACAGCGCAGTACCCATTAACCAAAGATCTGCAAACATATAATAACCCGCCTCATTGCTTTGTTAATCCGCTCATAATACAAACTCGCTAGGATTTTTCCCATCGACTTGCATTTAACACCAATAAACGTCACATTGCTGTCACGATATTTGAACCACACAGGTTTCAATCAACAACATTTAGCGCCACTTCTGTGACGACTACGACTCACTCGTTTCCTTGCTTTTATAACCGTTAATCATCATATTTGGGCAATAACAATAAATACAAAGGATTGAAAATGCGCGCTTTTAAGACTCTAGCTGACAAGACCCTAGCCCTTAAAACCTCAGACTTTAAAACTTCTTACCCTAAAATATCTGGCTTTAAAGTATTAGCCTTCACCATTTCGATGGCTATCCCCTTGACTACTCTAACGCTTGCTGCATGTTTCCCATTACAAGCAACAGCTAAAGAAACATCGATTTATAGCCATATGGCGACCGCTCAACCTATTTGGGCACAGCATGGCATGGTATCGAGTCAGGAGGCGCTTGCGACTCAGGCGGGGGTTGAAATTTTAAAACAAGGCGGCAACGCGGTTGATGCCGCGGTGGCTGTTGGTTTTAGCTTGGCTGTAACACTGCCAAGAGCGGGTAACATCGGTGGCGGTGGCTTTATGCTAGTTCACCTAAGCGAGCCTAATAAAACCATCGCTATCGATTATCGCGAAATGGCGCCCGCTAAAGCCCATCGTGATACTTTCCTCGATGAACAAGGTAACCCAGTGAATAAGTTAAGCCGTGAACACGGTTTAGCTGTCGGCGTACCGGGCACAGTGATGGGCATGGAGCTTGCATTAGAAAAATACGGCACCATGACCATGAAACAGGTGACTCAAACTGCGATTAACCTGGCTAAAGACGGAATTAAAGTCACCCCAGATCTGCATGCCTCTTTATCTGGCCTTAAACGCCGCATCGCCCAATGGCCGAGTTCTGCCGAAATATTTTACAAAGACGATGGCAGTGACTACCAAACGGGTGAACTATTAAAACAGCCGGAATTAGCGCACTCGCTTGCATTAATTGCCAAACACGGTAGTAAAGGCTTCTATGAGGGCGAGACCGCACAAAAGCTGGTTAACGCCATCCAATCTGCTGGCGGGATCATGACCTTAGGCGATCTTAAACACTATAAAGTGATTGAGCGAGAGCCCGTTGTCGGTGAGTACCGAGGTTATCAAGTAGTCTCTATGCCACCGCCTTCATCGGGCGGCATTCACATTATCGAAATGCTCAATATGCTAGAAGGCTACCCCATAAAAGAGCTTGGCCTTAATACCGCGGCAACGTTACACCTTATGACCGAGGCGATGAAACGCGCCTATGCCGACCGCAGCGAATACTTAGGCGACCCTGATTTTTATGATGTGCCTATTAACGCATTAGTGAGTAAGGATTACGCTAAGCAATTAGCCAAGCAAATCTCATTAGATAAGGCTACGCCAAGCACAGACATCAAGCCCGGCAAACTTGCCCCCTATGAAAGTAATCAAACCACACATTACTCTGTGGTGGATAAATGGGGCAACGCCGTATCAAACACTTATACCCTCAACTTCAGTTATGGCTCAGGCCTAGTCGCTAAAGGGACGGGGATTTTACTCAATAATGAAATGGATGACTTTTCGGCTAAACCGGGCGTGCCTAACGGCTATGGTCTGGTTGGCGGTGAAGCTAATGCAGTAGAGGCAAACAAGCGTCCTTTAAGCTCGATGAGCCCAACCATTGTGATGAAAGATGGCAAACCTTATATCGTCACTGGTAGCCCTGGGGGATCACGCATTATTACCACTACGATGCAGATCATCATGAATGTGATTGACCACGATTTAAATATTGCCGAGGCCACCAATGCGCCCCGCGTTCATCACCAATGGCTGCCAGATGTGCTGCGGGTTGAGCATACGCTCAATCGAGATACACAGACCTTACTTAAAGCCAAAGGTCATGAGGTCAAAGTGAATAATGCCATGGGTTCGACGCAATCGATTATGGTTACTGAACAAGGTATTTTTGGCGCGAGCGACCCTCGCCGAGCTGGTAGCGAGACCGCTGGCTATTAACGTCATTGCAATAGGCGTTTAGACTAAGCCGTTTAATACAAAACCGGCCCTTAGCATAGTGCATAGCTAAGGGCCTTTTTGTGGATAGAGCAAAACCGCACTATTGATTCAGCAGCTTATGATTCAGCAGCTTAAAAGCGATTACTCAGTCACAGTATTTGGCTTAATAACGCTCTAGGATGCTTAGCAAGAATCAAAATAGCATTTTAATAGACACTCATTTTGCGGAGCCTAACAATGAGCCCTACTCTACACAACCAACACTCCCATAAAGTTACCCCGATTATTCTTGACTGCGATCCTGGCCATGATGATGCCATTTCATTAATTTTAGCCATGAGCAGCAATAAGCTTAATCCTTTAGCGGTAACCACCAGCGCAGGCAATCAAACTCCCGATAAAACCTTAAACAACGCGCTGCGTATTTTAACCTTACTTGAGCGTCACGATATCCCCGTTGCCGCAGGCGCACCTAAGCCGTTAGCTCGTGAGCTGATTATTGCCGACAATGTGCATGGTGAAAGTGGCTTAGATGGCCCAAAACTGCCCGATCCAGCTTTTGCACCGCAATCGATATCAGGCATTGAGCTGATGGCGCAAAAAGTACGTGAAAGTGACGAAGCGGTAACGCTAGTGCCATCTGGGCCGTTAACCAATATCGCACTATTTTTAGCAACCTACCCTGAACTTCATTGCAAGGTAGAGCGGATCGTGTTGATGGGCGGCGCTGCCGAAGCGGGTAACTGGACACCAGCAGCTGAGTTCAATATCTTTGTTGATCCAGAAGCCGCCGACATGGTGTTTAAGTCTGGTATTCCTATCACCATGTGTGGCCTTGATATTACTCACCAAGCACAAATTATGGATGAAGATATTGAGCGTATTCGTAAAATACCTAACCCTGTGGCTAAGTGTGTTGCAGAGTTGCTCGACTTCTTTATGATCTACCACAGAGATCCTAAGTGGGGCTTTGAAGGCGCTCCACTACACGACCCTTGTACTATCGCTTGGCTACTTAAACCTGAGCTATTCACCTCATACGACTGCTGGGTTGGCGTAGAGACTAAGGGCGAATACACCCAAGGCATGACGGTAGTGGATCGTTACCAATTGACCAATAAGCCTCACAATACTCAAGTGTTATGTAAACTCGATCGACAAGGTTTTGTTGATTTAATCGTTGAATGCTTAAACGCATATAACTAATGATTTTTAGCTAATGAGCTGCAGCTAGCCTGTTATCGCTAACGCTGTACTGATAGCGCTATATTGATAGCACTATATTGATAGTCCTATATTGATAGCGCTATATTGATAGTCCTATATTGATAGCGCTATATTGATAGTCCTATATTGATAGTCCTATATTGATAGTCCTATATTGATAGTCCTATATTGATAGTCCTATATTGATAGCACTAAATTGATAGCACTAGATTTATGGTTATAACTTCATAAGCGTTTATTTATAAAAATGAAAAGGCCACTTTCTGCAGCAGAAAGTGGCCTTTTAGCATTAAAACTTATCGCTATTTAGCTAGAAAATGACGATTAGTCTTCGCTAGTTTCAATTAGATTATTAATCGCTTTTGAGATCAGATCTTTCTTCATCTGCGTTTTAGCCACTTTTTGGTTAAACCAAAAGCTCATCGGCTGCTCAAAACCAATACCGTGCATATAGTTGTAAATCGCTTTACGCAGCCCCTCGCCGAGCATTTCATGATCTGTGCCCGTTGGATCTGTAAAGTCGACATCGTTTTCAGCAAATAAAATCTCAGGGCGCTCGCAAAGCGTAATACCAAACTGCTCAGGATTAATACCGATAGGACTATGGATAGTCGCCACAAAACGGTGCCAGTATGCAGACTGAAAACACCCCTGACTCATCATCTGACGTACCATTTCCAGCGAATCAACCGTTTCTTGCTCCGTTTGAGTCGGAAAACCGTACATCAAATAAGCGTGAACCAATATGCCGGCATCACTAAAGGCTTTGGTGACTTGGGCAACGCGCTCAACGCTCACGCCTTTTTTCATCAGTTTCAACAGACGATCTGACGCCACCTCAAGGCCACCACTCACTGCGATACAGCCAGAATCAGCGAGTAACTGGCAACGCGATTGGCTAAAGGTTCTCTCAAAACGAATGTTGCCCCACCAGCTGATCACGACATTGCGCTCAATTAAACGCTTAGCGAGTGTAAACAAAAGCTTTGGCGGTAGCGCTTCATCGACAAAGTGGAAACCTGTTTCACCAGTTTCTTCAATCAATTGCTCTATTCTATCCACCAATACATCGGCGCTAGCGGCATCAAAACGGTCGATATAATCTAAGCTGACATCACAAAAGCTACATTTACGCCAGTAACAGCCGTGGGCGATGGTAAGTTTATTCCAGCGTCCGTCGCTCCAAATGCGGTGCATTGGGTTAAGCATTTCACACAAAGATAGATATTCACCTAATGGCAGGCCGTCATACACAGGTGCACCCACATCGGTTTGCGGGATATCGTGCAGCTCAGTGTTTTCGTTAAAGTGTACGTAAGGCTCGCCATTTTCATCCTCAGCAAGGAAATAGGTACGCACCAAATCATCAATCTCACGCTGTCCTTGGAAATATTCAAGCAAGGTAATAAATGGACGCTCGCCATCATCAAGGCAGATAAAATCAACAAACTCAAACACACGGGGATCTTTAAGCGCACGTAGCTCAGTGTTAATAAAACCGCCGCCCATTACAATAGGAAGCTCTGGATTGATGGCTTTACAGGTTTGTGCAATACGCAGCGCGCCCAACATATTGCCAGGGAAAGGCACGGTTAATGCGACCACACTAGGCTGGGTTTCTTCTAAATATTGCTCGACTAACTGTTCTAGAATTTCTGAGCTAAAACTTGGCTCGTCCATCAGGGTATCGTAAAGGTTATCAAAGCTTGGGTTGGCCGCAGCAAGCTTCTCGCCATAACGGCTGACTTCAAAGTAAGGATCAACCCCTTGAGTGATAACGTTCGATAAGTCGTTAATAAACAGCGTGGCTAAATATTTGGCTTTATCTTGTACACCAAGATTACCAAAAGCCGCTTGCAACACATCGCCAGATACCGCTTCCATCTGCGCAATAGTGTCAAACGCAGGGCCTTCAGGTAAAAAGCGGCGCGAGTTAATACGCAGTGCAAGACTGGGATCTTTGCCTTGTAAAAAGCGAATAGCAGGTTCAACGGCAAGGTGATAGCGGTCATACTCGGCCAGAAAATTGAAAATAACATCAGGCAGCTCATCATCTTCAAAATGCTCGTAGTTTTCTTCCACATGCTGACGAATAACCTCCAGCGCAGGCGCTGTCATCATCTCTAGGAAAAGCTCAATAGCAGGATCTCGCTGCACCGCCTCATAACCTCGAGAGCGTAAAAAACCCGTTAAATACGCTGTTGCCGGATAAGGCGTATTGAGCTGGGTCATAGGTGGAGTCATTAGAAGAACGGTCATAGCCTGCCTTTAAATAGTAAAACTTGAATACTCTGTTAGAAACTGAACGGTTTGATACAACAGTCCATTGGAAAACGTACCGGTGACGACGGGACAGTGATAAGTCCGTAAAGTTGGCCTATGAAAGCCATCAGTGAAAACGGTCACTAAGCTTCCGTTACACCCGCCACTAAATAGCTTCAGTAAATGCCATCAGTTTATAAAGAGTGTGGCAGCAAAAAGCGCAGCCAAAAAAATAATGAGGGATTCTAGCAAATGTACTAAATAAAAACCCGAAAATTAGCAGATGATAGCTTGATTTAGCAGCTGCACTTTAGGCATTGCCTAAAAAGTGCTTACCTTTGAGTAAAAAGCTCAACGACGCGGCAGCAGGGATAATCGAATGATGTGCTCAGATGGTCACAGATGGTCACAGATGGTCACAGATGAACCTTACCTCATAATGACACTCCCAACTCCCTATGGGTCAGACCTGAAGAAACGAGCTTATGTGCAGACATTACAGAGGCTCGCTGCAAACGTCAAAACACTGAAAAATACTCGCTTTACATCAATAGGTTACATTGATATGTTGAGTGCAAATCAATCAGCGGTTAATATTTATCCGAGACGCAGGATAATAAGCTGTTCGATGTTTTCAAGGAGGATTCATCATGTTATTCGAGAAGTTAATCACAACGAGAATTAACTGTGACACCCATGATTATTAGCTGGATTTTCAACCGCCCGGTAATAAATTATCACTTGTCGTCTGTTCCCTTACAGATATCATTCTTTATCAGCTGAGTACTTTACCGCTATGAGCAAAATTAAAAACATCACTTGCATTTTTTTGGTATGTATAGTTTCTACATTTTTATCGATTTTATTAATAGAGAGCGTAGGTGTTGATGCGACTCAAGCAAATATATTTTCTTGGGGTAAATTTTCATTTCCAGTATTCATTTTACTTATGGTTTGTATTGACTCAGCTCAAGCATCAATCTTAAAGCTTATCAATTTGACGACTAATTCATCTACATTCTCCAAGACTAGCGGTAACCGTTAACTTATTTGCTGCACTTCAGGTGATAAATAGCGACTTTAGATTGTTTCCTCGTAAGACATTGACACTGGGGGCCTAAACGATAAAACAGTTCGACTAAGCTCAATCCTTAGCAACATCGATACCTTACTTAACTACTGAATCAATAGCACAAAGTGATATAAATCACACTCTTTGCGCTCAGCTAATGAGAAAATAGCGCCTTTCATAGCCTAATCCGTTCTAGCCAAATTCATATGCAATCCACAACCTCACAAAACGCTGCCTCTACATTTAAAGGCAACGCACTTGCTGCTTTCTCGTTTCTATTATGGGGCTTGATGCCGCTCTATTATCATTTTTTGCCAAATGCCAATATTAATGAATTATTGGCGTTTAGGATCTTGTTCTCAGTCCCTTTTATGATAGTGGTATTCCTACTTATGGGTCGCAAGATGCCTTCTATTTCACAGCTTAAAGCCGACAAAAAGTCTGTGCTGCTGTGTGGGTTGGCATCACTGATTATGTGCGTCTCTTGGTACAGTTTTACCTGGGCTATCACCCATGGACAAGTGCTTGCAGCCAGCTTAGGTTTTTTTATTAACCCACTTTTTGCTATCGGCTTGGGTGTACTGTTTCTTGGAGATAAATTAACTGCAGCACAAAAAATGGCGGTATTTTTGGGGTTCTGCGGTATCAGCTATATGGTCTATAGCTATGGAGAACTTCCATGGCTTGCACTCAGTATGGGCAGTTTCTTTGCACTCTACGGCTTGTGCAAAAAATTTATTCGCTTTGACTCACTGACCTCTGTCACTGTTGAAGCCGCTCTATTAATGCCATTTGCCGCGATCTATTTAGTCTGGTTGTGGAGTTCAGATCAAAGTGTGGCAATATCTTCTGCGTTATCAGGACAGACATCGGTATTGCTGCTGTATATTGGCTCAGCTCCTGTGACGTTAATGCCTCTAGTCTTCTTTGCGCTGGCCATCAGGGCGACAAGCTTGTCAATGATAGGGCTAATGCAATATATCGAACCTAGCTTACAATTCCTTATTGCTGTTATTTTATTTAATGAAGTTTTTGATCAGGTTAAAGCGGTGAGTTTCGCCTTGATATGGACCGGACTACTGCTATGTTCACTTGAAGCTCTACCTGCGCTAAGACACAAGTATCGAGCCAGCAAACATCCAAGTTAGTGATACACGTTAGGCTGAACCGTAGCGATTAGCACTACGGTTCAGCCACCAGCTTGTACCATCTTAATCACAGGAACGATGGGCTAAAGCCCAAGCTACACAAAGCAGCATTATCCGTCTTAGCCCTAACCGTTTCAACTTTTCCTCGAACCTAGGTCCTAGAACCTAAGACCTGCTCTTCCTTCTTTTAAATCATATCTTTCTCTGTACGCTTTGCTCCCAAAACTGCTTCGACAAATTATGGGTCTTGGTCGATAGCCTCGACACCTGCTCGCCTCGCTCTGTAGCATCCATTGTTTGCTCCAAGCTCTCTAACGACAGCTCACTTATCACCTGTATCGAGTGGCTAATATCATTGGCTACGGTTGTTTGCTGCGTCATTGCACAGGCATTTTCGTCACTCATTAGATTCATCTTAATGATAGACTCACGCAACGTTTCAAAAGACTCATCGACTTGCTTGGCAAGCTCCACTGACTGCTCAGCCTTACGTTGCCCTGCAGCCATTGTTATACCCGCCCTTTCAGTGCTATCTCTAAACTTACTCACAATCGCTTCGATATGCGATGTCGACTCGCTAGTTCGGCTTGAAAGTTGACGCACTTCATCGGCAACAACGGCAAAGCCTCGTCCCGACTCCCCTGCTCTTGCGGCCTCAATGGCTGCATTTAATGCCAGCAGGTTTGTTTGCTCGGCAATGCCACGAATAACATCCAATACCTTATTAATATCTTGGCTATCTTGTTCGATAGATGCGACAACGGAGGCAAAATTGCCCACCTCATCTTTAAGTTGATTGATAGAGTCGATAACGCGCACGAGTAACTCATGGCCTTTTTCAGCCGACTGGTTACTCATCGACATTTCACGAGCCGCATTATGAATGTTTTGGCTCACCTCATTAAAGCTAGCGCTCATCTCTTCCATTGCGGTTGCTGCTTGGCTCGTTTGTTGGCTCTGGCTATCTGCACGCTGGCGAGTATTGGCGATAGTGTCGTTTAAGCTGCCGCTAAGAGACTCTATTGAACCCGCAGAATCGGCCATACGTCCAACCACACCACCGGTTTCGGTGAGTAAAAATTGCAGGGCAAAACTCACCTTACCTATTTCATCTTGTCGCCCAGTAAACACCCCTGTTGCTAATGGGTCGTCTACCGTTTTGGTTGCCTGTGCCACCAAGTGGTTAAAGGGTTTTAAGATCAGCTTAAGTCCAACAACTGCAGCCGAGCCCACCACAAGAGCCGCCATTATTGGTGAATAGCTAGCAAGTAGCACTGCACACAAAACAGACAACATTAACCATGCGTATAGTTTTGCGCCAAAACCTAACAGCGGTTTACGTAATGCTTGAGGTGTTTTTCCCGCTTGAATCCCCTGATAGATCCCTTGGGCACGGCTTATTTGCTCTGGCGTGGCTTTACGGCGCACCGATTGGTACTCGTGAATTTTGCCATTTTCATAGACGGGGGCGATATATGCATTCACCCAGTAATGGTCACCGTTTTTGGTGCGATTTTTAACAATACCGACCCATGGCTTACCTTGTTTAATTCGCTCCCAAAGTGATTTAAATGCTGCCTCTGGCATATCAGGATGGCGAACGACATTATGGGGCTGGCGTTGCAACTCATCGAAACTGTAGCCACTGACCTTGATAAAGCCTTCATTCGCGTATTTTATATTGCCATCGAGATTGGTGGTCGATAGCAAAATGCAGTTATCGGTGAGGTTTTTTTCTGTTTGGGTCACAGGTTGGTTATTTCGCATTGTTATCAGTCTTATCGCGTAAAAAAACGTACGCCATTCTTGCAAATATTTACAAGGAAAGGATTGATTACTATCACGAAAATACTGTTAGGCTCAATTTACTTTCTGTAAGTAAGTCCATAAGCGGCCTATTACGGGTTAGCCGCTTAGCTAATCAGCCTATTCCAGCTAAGCCCTATATTTGGTATACGAGAGTCAGTTTATCTCAAGTTATTCGATTGCTTTTTTCTCATCAAACTCACATAGCACATAGCACAGCATAAATAAGCCTAATAACGTGTAAAAAATCGCTAAACGCACGATTTGTTACAAACAACACCTATTTTCAATAGATTTACCACATTGAGTCGTGATACTTAAAGGGGTTAACGTCAATGCAATGCAATTGACAAAAAACGATAACAAGCATACTCGGGGATATAAATATGAAGGGATTAACCCTCAAACCAATCGTTTCTGCCGTCGCACTCGCATTAGCACTGAGTGCATGTGGCGCTTCAAATACAAACACTAATACCAGCGCTGAAATACAAGTCGCTCCTAATGTTGTTGCACAGCAAATCATTGACAATAACGCCAGCAACCCATTTTTCAAGCCGTATGATACCTATTTAGGTATTCCTGATTTTGACAAAATTAAACCTGAACATTATTTACCTGCATTTAAGGCGGGGATTGCACAACACCAGGCTGAAATTCAGGCCATTATTGATAACCCTGAAGCGCCAACCTTTGCTAACACGATTGAAGCAATGGAGTTCTCTGGTAACTTAACCACTAAAGTGGCTAGCGTGTTTTACAACCTAACGGGCGCAGACACTAACGAGCAACTGCAAGCCATCTCTAAAGACGTTTCGCCAATGCTGTCATCTGCTAGCGACGATATCTTGCTTAATGATGCACTTTTCCAGAAAGTAAAAGCGGTTTATAACCAACGCGACAGCTTGTCTCTTAATGTTGCTCAAGCAAAACTGTTAGAAGACACATACAAGTCATTTACCCGTGGCGGCGCTAACTTGAGCGAAGCGGATAAGACTCAGCTTCGGGCGCTTAACGAACAGATTGGCAAACTTAGCCTAGAGTTTGGCGATAACCTACTTGCTGAAACCAACTCATTTGAGTTAGTCATTGATAGCAAAGCTGACTTAGCCGGCCTACCTGATGACGTGATTAATACTGCTGCGCAAACTGCAACTAAACGTGGTCACGAAGGTAAATGGGTATTTACCACGTCACGTCCATCTATTACCCCGTTTCTTACCTATGCCGACAATCGCGATCTGCGTGAAGCCCTCTACAAGGGGTATGTAGAGCGTGGTAATAACAACAATGCTAATGACAACAAGAAAATCTTAGCCGAGATGGCAGCACTTCGCGCCGAACGTGCTCAACTGATGGGATATAAGACCCATGCACACTTTGTGCTTGAAGAGCGCACCGCAAAGACACCTGAAAATGTGTATGAGCTACTTAACAAAGTATGGCCTGCGGCATTGTCACAAGCAGAAGCTGAAGTGGCTGACATGCAAGCGCTTATCAACGACGAAGGCGGTGACTTTAAGCTAGCGGCCTGGGACTGGTGGTATTATTCAGATAAGATCCGCGTGGCTAAATATAGCTTTAATGAGCAACAAACCCGTCCTTACTTCTCATTAGAAAATACCCTTAAAGGTGTGTTCTATACCGCTAACCGCTTATTCGGGATCACGGTAAAAGAGCGTACCGATCTACCTAAGTACAATGATGAAGTACGCACTTGGGAAGTGTTTGATAAAAATGGCGAGCTATTGGCTATCTTTATGGGCGACTATTTTGTTCGCGATAGCAAACGTGGCGGCGCTTGGATGAACTCTTATCGTCAACAGTACAACATGGATGGCACTGACTCTACGCCAATCATCGTCAACGTGCTTAACTACCCTCGCCCAGCGGGTGATGAGCCCGCCTTGCTAACATTCGATGAAGCTAGCACGCTATTTCATGAATTTGGTCATGCGCTGCACGGTATGCTCTCAAACGTTGAGTATCGTTCACAAGCAGGTACATCAGTGCCACGTGACTATGTTGAGTTCCCATCACAGGTGATGGAAAACTGGATGACGCAACCTGAAGTGCTTGCGCAATTTGCAACACACTACAAAACAGGCGAAGTGATCCCGCAAGAGCTCGTAAAGAAAATTCAAGCCGCAAGCAAGTTCAACCAAGGCTTTGCCACCGTTGAATATATGGCTGCGACTAAGCTTGACTTAGATTGGCACACAGTGACTGACTTCACGCCAAAAGATGCGGCTAAGTTTGAAGCAGAGTCGCTAAACAATATGGGACTTATCACTGAAATAGCACCACGCTATCGCAGTACTTATTTCTCACACATCTTCTCTGGCGGCTACTCTGCTGGCTACTATAGCTATATCTGGTCTGATATTTTAGGCGCCGATGCGTTTGAGGCCTTTAAAGAGAATGGTATTTTCGATAAAGCCACTGCCGATGCATTTAGAAATAACATTCTTTCTCAAGGTGGCAGCGAGGATCCGATGCAACTGTACAAGCAGTTCCGTGGTAAAGAAGCGGGCATTGACCCACTGCTACGCAGCCGTGGTTTTTTAGCTAAGTAACGCGTTAATGCTCAATAAAAAGACACGTATTTAGCGTGTCTTTTTTTGTGCCATAAAAATGTCGTTCGCCATTATTTACGCCAGCTACAACATCTAAGAATACTCGGAAAAATAGACATTTACACCACCCTTAAACCAACTAACCAGTAGAACATAGCGCAACAAATTGATACAAGCGAAATCCAGTCAAGATCACAAATCTCTCATCAATTATCTTTATACTCTGACCCCGCTAATAGTGAGTTATGCCAAAAATAAACCTATTAGTTTTTTGGGAAGGAGCACTCCTTCTCGGGGTCTAAACAAATATAAGAGTTATGGATATGTTAAATAAGAAAGTGCTAGCCGTTGTTATCGCTTCATCACTGGGACTCACTGGCTGTGATTGGCTCGATAATGATGATGACAATAATAAAGACAATACCATCAGCGTTCGCCTGATGGAGACGACTGACATCCACACCAACGTGATGCCGTACAATTACTTTGTCAGCGAAGAAGTCAACGAAACTAAGTTACCTGAATGGGGCTTAGCACGTACATCTTTGGTTATCGAAGCAACGCGTGATGAAGTTCAAAACAGCATGCTGTTTGATAATGGTGATTTAATCCAAGGTAGCCCAATGGGCGACTATATGGCGTCGCTGGGTACTGAGCACGTTAAAGAAAATACTCACCCTGTTTACAAAGCAATGAATGAATTGCAATACGATGCCGCTAACTTGGGTAACCATGAGTTTAACTACGGCCTAGAGTTCCTTGATGAGTCACTTAAAGGTTCAGACTTCCCTTATGTGAGTGCTAACGTATGGAAAGTTGATAACTCGCTAGAGAAAGTAAGTAATGCTGCACAAGAGTGTGAAGTTCGCATTACTGAAGAGTTCTACGACCAAGCTGAGCATAAGTATGAGCCATATGTGATCTTAGATCGTGAATTTAAGAGCAGTAACGGCGAGTCTTACTTAATTAAAGTGGGTGTAATTGGCTTTACCCCGCCAAACATTATGGGCTGGGATGCATCATTACTAAAATGTAATGTGATGGTGTCTGACATCAAGAAAACTGCTGAACATTATGTGCCTAAGATGAAAACTGAAGGCGCAGACATTATTGTTGCGATTCCTCACTCAGGTCTAAATGACAATGACAATGAGTTTGCTGAAAACGCAACATTACACCTTGCCTATGTCGATGGTATTGATGCAATCATGTTTGGCCACGATCACCGTGAATTCCCAAATACCACGGGTGAATACGGCGAAATCGAAGGTGTCGATGCTAAGCTTGGTCTAATTAATGGTGTTCCAGCTGTTATGCCTGGTTTCTGGGGCGCTAAGTTAGGTGTTATCGACTTAACCCTAACAACTAAAGATAACGGCGAAAGCTGGAGCGTTGACCATACTCAGTCAACTTCAGAGCTTCGTTCACTAGTACCAAACAGCTCTGACCCAATCATCGAAGACTTAGTGGCTAAAGAGCACCAAGGCACAATTGATTACATGTCTACATCTATTGCTTCAATCGATGTGAACATGAACAGTTTCTTCCCGCAAGTGGTACCTGATTTATCTATTCAGGTTGTTAACGAAGCGCAACTGCACCAGTTAATGAAGTGGAAAGCAGAAGGTGAGTTTAAAGATGCTGCTGACGACGCTATCTTCTTGTCAGTTTCTGCACCATTTAAGTCTGGTCGTAACGGTCCACAAGACTTTACCAACATCCAAGAAGGCGAGCTAACTAACGCATCTGTTGCTGATATCTATGTATTTGATAACAATACACCAGCTGTATTGAAGATGACGGGTTCTGATATGAAGAACTGGATTGAGTGGGTTAACTCAAACGCATACAACAGCCTACCTTTAGCAGCTGATGAACGCTTCCTAAATGAATCATTCCCAGGCTATAACTTTGACGTATTCTTTGGTGGTTTCAGCCAAGCTGGTGAAGGCCTACTGAAGTACACTGTAAACGTAGAAAACGAATCAAAGTACATCAAGATTAATGGCTTTGAGTATGAGACTACCACTAGTGAGCAGATTGACAGCCTAACTTATAACGGCGTTGAAATTGCTGATGATGCAGAAATCTATGTCATTACTAACAACTACCGCGCGTCTAACGTGAAAATGCCAGGTGTTGATAAAGCCGTTCTAGTTAAAGAAGAAGCGGCATTTAATAACCGTGAGTTAGTGCAATACTATCTAGAAGACTCGCTAGCAAACAACCAAGGTGATGCATCATTGGCATTCCCGAATGCTGAAGTGTTTAAGCTTGTAGCACCAGAAGCACAAGCAAAAGGTGGCGTTTGGTTTGCATCTGCAACACTAGATGAAGCGTTCCGCTGTGTAGACAACGGCATCACTGGTCTTTCTACAGAAAAAGAACAAGAAACTAAAGCGGGTACTGAAGGCTTTACTAAGTTCCACTTTAACTTTGACTACAGCGGTGAGTTCAACTGCGCGGCTAAAGCCAAGTAGTTAACACAAAGTAGCTAACGCAAAGTGAATAAGGCGCCTTTAAAGTAAGTTAAAACTTAAATAAAAGCTCTAATAAACTAAAAACCCTACTTAGCGATAAGTAGGGTTTTTTATACTCAATAACTGGGCGCTTCTTTTAGACTGAAACAAATGCTTAAGCTTTTAACTTAAGCCAGCCACTAGTTTGCGGGAAAAAACAATTGGTAGACCCAGCGTGCACCATAAAACCCTGCAGGAATGCCTGCGACAATTGCAACCATTAACGCAAAAAACTTCAGTCTCTTATGATTCAAGTCAGATAAAAGCGCTTCAATATCAGAATCATGCATCGATTCTTGAGACCTTACCTTATTAGGCTCCATGTCTATTCGACTCCTTGTCCTATTCATCACTTATTATGTAACAGTGTAAACCATATTAAGTTAACTGCAGATATAGATTTTAGTATAAGAATGTTTCTAAACATTCCATACGGAGTCAAACATCCATTGGTGTGTCTGGTCTAAAAAAGATAATGCAACGGCTAAAATAAGTGCGAATGCAAAGTTGGGCAGCCAAGCTAATGCGTCAGTTCATACGTTTGCTAATACTTTAACGAACGACTGCGAATACGTTTACTAATACTTCAACGAACGACTGCTAACACGCAATAAGCACGCTTTATTTAGCGGGCGCAACGTGAAACCGGCACTGTTTATTGACTTTGTTCAAGCTTATACCCTCTGCTTGCAAGAGCTTTTGGGTCAATGTCTGTATTCGTGCAGTCTCACCGCTGCGGATCGCCCTATCCAATAAGCTTTGTGACTCAAATATAAAGCTTATCATCAAGCTGTCTGGCATTTTTGCAAAATTAACTTGGTGAGTCACCCACATAAACCCTGCAACTTGCTCCTTAGCGGCCTCACAAACCTGAGTCAGGATAATGCGAATAGTGTTATCAATTTTTTTATCGGTTTTTCTCAACGCAGTCTCCTTTCCCGCTTTAACGATTACTGACCTTGATTAATCGCTATCAGTTTCTTAATAAAGGCTTTTAGAGCGTCTTTAGAGCCGAAGCTAAAGGCTAACCCGTAGTGAATACCATTCACGCTCTTTTGCACTCGTTTAGGGAATCGCGTCATCTCAGAGTAATGACAATATTGGTCTTTGACATTCACGCCTTCAATCGCGCTAAAGTCAGCTTTAAACACTTCATAAGCGGGACGGATCACCAGTTGTGCTTGCTTGCCATCCACATACAGATAAAACGGTTCTTTCAACTTAGGAAGCATGTACTCGGTAACTTTCTTGATTGAAAAATTAGTTCTGCACTCAAGTTCACTCAAGAGTGAAACGATCTCATTTTGTTCTATAGCCAAAATAATGCCTGTTAACCTCAAAATTGTGCTTAGATATTAACGCTTTTTATCTACAACGCCTAAGGGTTATTGCGGGGGATATTGTGTGTTAACAGCATGATTTATTGAGTAGAGCGCTTTCTTAAGCAAATCATTGAATTTAATTAATAGACGCGGTAAAACAGTAAGCCTAATTCGATAACAAAGCATCAACAGTGAGCTCATTACCTTACTCTCAATCTTGTGAAAACAATAAAACAGCTATAGGTGCAGTGTTAGAGCATAGCTTTAGCCAAGCCAGTCAAGTACTCGAAATTGGTAGTGGCACGGGGCAGCATGCAGTCTACTTTGCCAAGCTCTTGCCCCATGTCACCTGGCAAACCAGCGATCAACTCTGTTATCACGCGGGGATCAATGCCTGGTTAACCCAAGAGCCAAGCGACAATTTACACGCTCCCTTGGTACTTGATGTCACACAAGATTGGCCAATAGATACACTCGAAAATGGCCAGATTGATGCGGTGTTTACCGCTAATACCTTGCATATTATGTCTAAGTCTATGGTCGAAGATTTATTTGACGGACTAGGGAAGCATTTGGCGCTTAACGGACAATTTTGCGTTTATGGCCCGTTTAACTATCACAGACAATACAGCAGCGACAGTAATCGCAACTTCGATCAGTGGTTGTTTGAGCAAAACCCACAAAGCGCAATTCGAGATATTGAGTGGATTATTGAACTCGCAGCAAAACAGGGGCTAGTGTTAATCACTGATTACCCCATGCCTGCTAATAACCGTCTGCTGCATTTTGAAAAGCAAAGCTAACGCGTTAATAAGCTTTAAGCCACCAGCTTTGTCGCTAATATCTGGCGAAGTTCGCACAAAGAGCCCACTTGATAATGCGGGTTAATACCGTCAGGCTTCTCTGCTCCATTACTATTAAGCCAACAGGTATGAAGACCCGCATTAATGCCGCCTAAGATATCTGAATGCGGGTTATCACCCACCATCAGTACAGAGTCCTTATCGGGATTGCCCATCAACTGCAATGCATGATTAAAGATCCCCACATCCGGTTTAGCTACGCCAACCTCTTCAGAGATCACCAAAGGCGAAAAACGATCAGCTAAGCCCACTTTTTCTAAACGTATGGTTTGTAATTGGGTAAATCCATTGGTAATAATCCCCATATTGACGCGCCCCGTTAGCGAGTCAATTAACGCTTGAGCACCTGGTAGCAGCTGACAAATTTCAGCCATTGCAGCAAGAAAATCATTATTGAGTCTTTGTGTTGAAACGGTGAGCTTGTCTGCCCATGATTCAAAACGAATATTCTGCAACTCTTGAGCGGTTAACTTACCGTCTTGATAGTCAACCCAAAGCGGTTGATTTACCGTTTGATACTGAAGGAAGTCTTGACGGGTAAAATCCACATCAAAACGGGAGAACATTAATTGTAAGCCTTGAAAAGCATCAAAGTGAAACAAGGTCTCGTCTGCGTCAAAAAGTACCCATTTATACTGCATGTTTATCCTATTAAATGAATACAGCCATCGCTGCTAAATACTGTTGTGAATACTGCAATCAATTGTGAATATTGCAATCAATTGAAAAGTGCAGTCGGTAAAGTGCGGCAAGATTAGCGCAGTAGAGGTGCTGTTGTCTAATCGCAGTCACTATCGCAATCACAATCTCAGTTACTATCTCAATCTCTATCGCAAGCCCAATAAAAGGTGATCGACTTAGCGTATTTTTTGACAAACTAATGTACGGCGAAGGGATGAGGATTGGTTATACCAATCAGTATAAAGATTTGGTCGCTCAGCGAGAGTTTAGCGGCACTGAGACAAGGCAACGAGTGAAGAGCATAGTAATTCTACGTTTAAGCTCCCTCTTGTTCCATAAGATTCACAGTATCAGAGCCGCTAAAACTCGCCATTCTGGAGCGTTTTTGGCTGCCTACTTCTGCGTTGAACAACTTCACAAGGGAGCAACCATTCTTTCAGTTATTCGCCTTGAATTAGTTTGCCAAAAAACGTTCTGAGTAGATCAACTTATTATACTGATTGGTATTATTGTGAGGTTATTCAATCTAGACCTTGATGGCTGGAAACACTCCTTCCCGCTATGGCAGTCAGGAGTGCTCCGTTAAAGCCATTTTACGCGTTAAAAAGCACTGTCATCAAAGGCAATAATACCTTCACTTGCCGCTTGAATCTGCTTACGTAAGCTCCGAGTCTGCACTGCCCAGTAGTTCATATAAAATTGCGCTGTGCTCAACTTATCTTGATAAAATATACTTTCATCAGTACCACTGGCTAAAGCTTGCAACGCCTTCTCGGCTGTTCGAGTCCACATCCATGCTAACGCTGTTATACCCAATATTTGCATATAAGCCATAGACGCCGCGCCAATTATATCGGGATTTTTTGGCGCATTCGCGGCTATGTAGCCCGTGGCTTTTTCAAGATCGCCCGCTGCATCCATCAAGCCGGTAATATAAGGCTTCATCGCATCATTAGACATATTGTGCTGAATAAGGCCTTTAACCTGCTCAGACCATGCCTGCAAGGTGGCGCCTTTATCTGATAGTATTTTTCGCCCGACAAGATCAAGCGCCTGCACACCATTGGTGCCTTCATAGATCATCGCAATACGGCTATCACGCACAAACTGCTCCATGCCCCATTCGTGAATATAACCGTGCCCGCCAAAGACTTGTTGAGCGTCAACACACGCCTTAAAACCTTGGTCAGTAACAAAACCTTTCACTATTGGAGTAAACAATGCCGCTAGCTTTGACGCCGCTTTAGCTTGCTCTGGGTCTTGGTGTCTCTCGGCTTCATCAAGCCAAAGTGCTTGCTGCCCCATCAATGCTCGAGTGCCTTCGTTAAAGGCTTTTTGTGACAATAACATTCGACGTACATCACCATGCACCAAGATAGAGTCTGCTGCCTGTTCTGGCTGGTTAGGGCCACTTAATGCTCGCCCTTGAATACGATCTTTGGCATAAGCTAATGCATTTTGATAAGCGATTTCAGATACGCCCAAACCTTGTACACCGACTCCGAGTCTTGCCTGATTCATCATGGTGAACATAGCGCGAAGCCCTTGGTGCGGCTCGCCGACGAGTTCACCAATAGCGCCATCAAAATTCATCACACAGGTCGAGTTACCATGGATCCCCATTTTATGCTCTAAACTGGCGGCGCAAAGGCTATTGCTCTCACCTAGGCTACCGTCATCATTAATTAGCACTTTTGGCACCACAAACAAGGAGATCCCTTTAACCCCCTCAGGAGCATCGGGAAGCCTGGCTAATACCAGATGTACAATATTGTCGGTTAAATCATGATCGCCAGATGAGATAAATATCTTCTCTCCAGTGATCGAGTAGCTATCATTGCCAACAGGCAACGCTTTAGTTCGCAGCAGTGCTAAGTCAGTACCAGCATGGGATTCTGTTAGATTCATGGTGCCGGTCCATTCACCACTGACTAGTTTTTCTAAATATTTAGCTTTTAACGCCTCACTACCATGAGCATGTATCGCAGCATAAGCCCCATGAGTAAGGCCTGGGTACATAGCAAATGCCATATTGGTAGCCGTTTTCATTTCAGTGGCGAAAACGCCAACCACCTCGGGTAAACCTTGGCCACCATACTCAGGATCACAGGTGAGAGTTGCCCAACCATTATCCATATACTGCTGATAAGCATCGATAAAGCCTTTAGGTGTGACCACTTTACCATCAACTAAGCGGCAACCTTCCACATCCCCACTGCCATTTAATGGAAGCATAATATCGGTGGTAAAGTCTGCGACGCCTTGCAGAACGGCATCAATCAATTCCGGGTCAAATTCATCAAAGCCAGTTAGGTTTTCTTGTTGATAAACATTGAGAAGTTCGCCAAGAACAAACTGATAGTCACGTATTGGCGCTTGATAAATAGGCATAATGTCGTCCCTTTCATCTCTTATTAATAGTTATGAGTAATGGTCAGTGCTCTGACCACCATAACTAAGTTTGCACAAAAACTCAGCAATAATCTGACTTTGTTTGTACAAGAGAACAGCATTACCGTAAATACAGTCAAAAGAAGGCTTATCTCTAAATTGAAAAACGGGTAAGCTGAATCAATTATTCGTGCTAACGCTATGAAAGGACAACTCCCCATGGGTTCGGTCACCACCAAAAAACATGCTAACGGACTAGAATATGTCGACGTCAATACGCCTTTGTGTAAGGCCAGGATTTTTATGCAAGGGGCGCAAATTGATTACTTTGAGCCTGTAGGCAAAAAGCCATTACTTTGGGTGTCTAGCGCCGACGACTATGAACCTGGTAATGGTATTAGGGGCGGTATTCCAGTGTGTTGGCCTTGGTTTGGTATGAGTGATAACCCAGACTTTCCACAGCACGGGTTTGCTCGTACCCGCATCTGGTCTCTGGAGTCAGTTAAGATGCGAAATCAACTCGTTGATTTAAAGTTCACCTTGAAAATTAGCGAGGAGGATAAACAGTTTTGGCCTCACGATACTGACGTAACGATGCTGTTTACCCTAAGCGACACGCTCAGTGTCAGTCTCATCAACACCAACCATAGTGATTATGATGTCAGTCTAACTCAGGCGTTGCACAGCTATTTTCCAATCAGCGATATTCACCAATTAAAAGCGACAGGCTTTAGTGCGTCTAAGTATATTGAATTTGCTAAAGGCCCCTTCCCACAAGAAGGTGATAGCGTTGATTTTACCCGTGAAACTGACCGGGTTTATACAGATTTAAGTGATTGCCAAGAATTACATACACCAGATGGTGTAATTGAAGTGCGCCGCGAAAACAGCAAGAGCGCCGTGCTTTGGAACCCTTGGATAGAGAAGTCTGAGCGTTTATCTCGTTTCAATAGTGATGACTACCTAACGATGGTGTGTCTAGAAGCGGCAAATGTATTAGAAGATAAAGTGATATTGGCGCCTAACGAGAGCCATACATTGACAACCCATATCGCTTGGAAAGCGTAAACGTTTAGCATGAGAAGGTCTAATCACAGATCTTCTCTCTTACTTATACTTCTTAATGAGTCCGTAGCTCTCACTGAGTTAATAAGCCTATTGAGTTCATATTCACCTCAGACTCAGACACTGCACAGTGACCATTACACATGGCCTTTAAAATCTAAAAATGACTAGGTCAGATATAAGTTGTCTGCATAAGTCTCTCCCTTATGTTTTAAGCCGGTTATACAACTAAAAGCGAGTGTTTTTAATTCTCAGTCATCGCCTATTCAGCTCTAGAGTTAAGATGTTAGAATCCTCAGACTATACTGAAAGCGAGCAGGCAAATATCGCCTTTAGCCAACGACAGATGGAACCTTTCAAGTGCAACAGGCAGGACTGAAAAGCTGGCGACATAAAGCCGCACGATATACAGGTATCTTACTCTTAACCATAGTTACGCTTGCTGCTATCCTTGGTGGGGTCGTATTGTGCAATTACGAAAGAGTCACCATAGATTTAGCAAACCAGTTTCTAGCGCCTTATAACACCCAAATAAATCAACTTAGCTTTAAGCCAAAAAGCTTAACTCATTGGCATGTATCGAGCACAGAATTGACGGTTGATAGCACTGATATAAAAATTACCGACCTCAATATCTTATTTGATAAAAAAACCAAACCCTGGGCTTTGAAAGTTAGCGATCTGTTGGCATTATCTGTAGAAGAAATAGATGTAAAACTTGCGCTAAATGCCTTATCAGCCTCAAGACAAACTGATAATGAAGCAGGACCGACAATTGGCCTTAACTTTGACGCCTTTCCCGATATTGAGCTCACACAAACACGCATCGCTTTGCAAGGAGCAAAAGCTAACGCCCCAATCATTGAGCTAAATAATCTGAGCTTAAACAAGCAAGGCGAACTTAAAAGCCAAATTGTGCTAGATAATCAGCCTCTACTTAGCCTGTCAGCCAAGCTAACCACTGAGCAATGGCGTGCGACCTCTAGTATTGACTTAACACTGCTGCAATCATTTAGTCGCCGCTTAGCAGCAACAGAGAAAATGCTTTATGCAAAACAAGCTAAAACACACCATAGCGCGCAACCTACAAGTCTATTATCGCCGTTGTATCGACTGACCCAGTCAATAGACGACAAAAATATCAGCTTTGATGCCACTTTGGACTCAACACTGAAACTGGATTTAACAACCGCAATCTTAACCTCTGAGCACAGTCTGCGCGGCACAAAATTAGTTTTATATAATCTTGCTGATGTCACATTGCAACCTGTCAGTTATAACCTTAGTGCTGAACAACAGAGCCAAGAAAGCTTAGGCACACTTAACTTTGATATAACTGGCCATATTGGCACACCGATTTTAACGGTCATGCCTTTTAAACTGCCACTTAGCCTGGAGCAACATGAGCAGCTATTACATCTGCTCAATGACAAACCGTTCGAACAAGCGCTGAGCAATTTGTATCAAGAGTTAAGCTATAACACCTTAAACAAACATAAAGGTCCAAGTCTGTTACTTAGCGTTGACGAAGGCTTGAGCTATCAGATAGGACAACCATCGCCAGCTGCGCCGCAGCTAAAAATACCTGCACTATCACTATCGATAAAAGACAGCCGCTTAGATGCGAAAATATTCGTTTCGCAGCTCGGCTATCAACTGCTTGGCTCTAACTCGGTATCAACTGCTACTTCTACCGCTGGTGATTACCGACTGAGCGCCGATTGGCAACTTGAGGTTAAACATGACCAAAGCATTACTCTTAACCAATTGTGGCCTAAGCTCAGAGAACTCCCCTACCAGATTAAGATAGGCAAGGCGTCATTGACAATGCAGGGGGAAATGACCGCTGCTAAGTCTAATCAACAGACTAGTTACAGTATTAAGGTCGCAAGTAACGCGGCACAAATCACCAATGGCATAACAATAGTCAGCCCAAAGTTAGCTGTTAACGCTGGATCAGCATTAGACGCTACACCACAAGCTATTTCACAAGCTAAGCCTGCAGTGCTCAGTAGCCATATTGAGCAAACTAAACTCTCAATTAACTCCCCTATCGAATACCGTTATCAGCAGGGAGTCACCCACTTCACCTTTCCAGCGCTTAGCTATCAAGTCACTGGTATTGACGGTGACCTGCAGCTAAGCAATACGCGTGAAGAGCAATATAAGCTTCGACTTGATCATCTTGATTTTGCACTTAAACAACCTATGCCGCTAACATTTACAACGGCTAACGCCAGTAATAACGAAAGTGCTAACTATAAAAATAGTAACGCTAAAAATTTATCGTTTACTCGCGAGCTGCTAACCCAGCAACTACATAATCAAATAAGCTTAACCCTTACACAGCTTAGTCTCGACAAGTCTGGCTATAGCCCTGTCAGTCAGACAAAAAATAACAATGCCAACCAACTTAATCAACGCCGCATCAAGCAAAAATTGGTTCAGCTCGACACCGTTGAATTAAGCCAACAGCTGACACTAAATCAGCAGCGGTTAAGTAGCGATGAAAACTGGCAGATTAATGATCTTTTCTTCACTAGTCAGCATCAGTTTGTGCCGCAATTAAGCAATTTGACTCGCTTTAACTTAAGCGGAGATTGGCAATTTAGTAGTAAATTCGCCCCAATTCTGGCTTTTTTAAGCCAAACAGACAGTTTACCTGACACGCTAGACATCCAAGGTAATACTGAGCTGGTTATGCATTATCAGCTTAAAAAGAACCAGCAGCTGGCGTTCAACATGGTGATTGACCCAAAGGTTAACGATATCAAAGGCAGCCTTTACAACCTGCCCTTCGATGGGGGCAATATGGATACGCAATGCCAGTATCGTTGGCAACAAAATAGCGCGAAAAAGCATGCAAGCTCATTTGCTTGCGACAATATAAAACTGTCGCTGCTGGCCTTTAATCCTGGCGTAATGATCACCGATATCAAAGCTGAAGCCGCAGTCTCTTTCAGTACTGGAACAGATGTTGCCCCCCAGCCAACAAGCACAAACAGCAAGCAAAATTTAGCGCTTGCACAACTACTTTTAGGCGTGAAGCAAGCCTCTGTCAGGCTGACTGCCCAAGGAGATTTACTCGGTGGCCAACTGCTTATCCCACAGTTTCAATTAAACCTTAGAAAACCATCATCAGCCTATTTTGTTTTACAGCATATTGATTTAACTAAGGTATTAGCCATTCACCCTTTAGTCGGTATTTCCGCTGACGGTATTTTTGATGGCGTGCTCCCCGTCAGCATCGAAAAAGGTAAAGCCAGTATCAGCGGAGGAAGACTCGCTGCGCGCCCCCCAGGCGGCTATATCGCTATAGGTAATAATCCCGCCGTTGAGAAGATGCGCCAAAGCCAACCCTACCTAGAGTTTGCTTTCTCAGCACTAGAACACCTTAACTACTCAGAACTCTCAAGTAGTTTCGATATGGACGCTCAAGGCGATGCTAAATTGAAAGTGAATGTAAAAGGACGTAGCCAGGGTATTGAACGACCTATCCACTTCAACTACTCTCAAGAGGAGAACATGATACAGTTGCTCAGAAGTTTACAGATAGGTGACAATTTACAGAACCAGATTGAACGCGCAGTTAAATAATCATAAATATTCAAAGAGTTATAACTGATTAAAAACCTGTATGTAGCGCTATACTGATTAAAACCTCAAATTAGCCCAACCCGTTAAGGAAAAGGATAAGCCAATGAAAACATTGCATAGTCCGAAATTGTTATTAAGCCTAGTGCTCGCGCTATATGCTCTAGTTGGTTGCAGCCCGACGGTTAAGATTGAGCCGCCAGATAAACCCATTGTCATCAATCTCAACGTAAAGATTGAACATGAGATTAAAATCAAGGTCGACAAACAGTTAGATCAACTCTTAACCAACGACGAACTGTTTTAAGCAAAGGAAATAAAGGAGAACGCCATGAAGTCAAAATTACTTGTGCTTGTTACAAGCCTAATACTCAGCTTTAATGCCTTTGCAATCTCACTGCAAGATGCCAAAGCTCAGGGTCTAGTAGGAGAACAAACCAATGGCTATTTAGGTGTGGTCATTGTCTCGGCTGAGGCAAAAGCCGTTACAAGCTCGGTGAACGCAAAACGTAAAGCACACTATGAAAAAATAGCAAAGCAGAACAATATTTCTGTTAATGATGTCGCAAAGCTCGCCGCAGAGAAAGCGATTCAAGCAAGCAAAAAAGGCCATTATATTCAAAACCAATCTGGCAAGTGGATTAAGAAATAAGAGGCTCCGTAAAGCGGCCGTTATACTATAGCGGCCTAACGGTTTAGCAGCTTAGCGTAAACCCTGCTGCAGAGTATAGCCTTGTGTATGCGCTTGCCCTTTTTCTGCATTTTTTGGCTAACGTGCAAAAAATCAATTCCTAATTAAGCAAAATTTCACACCTTTTTAGTCCTCGGCATTTTGCCAAATGGTTTCCCGATGCGCATTTTATGGATTTTATCGGTATGGTAAGCCCCTAGAACAGTAGACACTTCATAGAGTTATACTTAACCAAAAATATGAGGTGTTACATGCGCGGAAAA
>NZ_JBRILT010000052.1:0-32954 GCF_052977065.1 Shewanella sp. 125m-1 | reverse complement strand
AGTGCTTAATACTGTTTACAGCGGTTGCACCTGTTACATTCGTTGCAGTGCTAGCCGCTAGCTGTTGAGGGTATTTGATATGTTAATTAGTACTATGGATAGACTGGCACAGCAACACTTGGTGATCATCAATTTATTGATGTTTCAAGCCGTCTGGTGGTTATCTATCCTATATCAAAACTCGGCTTTATGGTTAACCACAGGCCTGTTATTAGTCCACTTTGCTCTATCTCAAAGGGGACGCAAAGACTTAACCTTAATGATTAAAGTAGCATCATTGGGCTTTGCGATCGACTTAGGTTTGAAATGGGCTGGGGTGTTTCAATTTCAGCAGTTTCCTTTTTGGTTATTTGTTCTTTGGTGTCATTTTGCCCTATCACTTCGTTATAGCTTAGCCTTTACCCAAAAACTCGCCTGGTATGTTAATGCAATACTTGGTGGTGTGTTTGGTTGCTTAAGTTACTTAGCGGGAGAGCGCTTTGAAGCGGTCAACTTGCCACTGGAGTTATTCTCCAGCGCATTGATCCTATTTGCCATCTGGATCGTAATATTCCCTATGTTTGTTAACGTTACCAAAGCGCCGCAATAACTCTATTCAAGTCGTTTGGGGATAGGCTGCGCTATCGTAATTTAATAGGAATTGCGTCATGGCTATTGAAAAGTTATATCTCACACTCGCTTCGTCATTGCTTCTTGCTGCAGTCAGTTATGCTACTGAAGCTAAAACTCCGCAGTTGATTGCGTCAAATCATTCAGCGGCTAATGTTTCTTCTCAAGCGATTATCGCGCCAGTTACTGATAACCCATCATTTAAAGAGGTCGGCAGAGGCGAAATGGATTGGTGGTGGTTTTCACTTTATCGTGCCAAGTTACTCACCTTAGATGGCGATTACACTCAGGGCGAGTATCCGCTGATCCTCGATATCGAATATTACCAAGAGATCCCAAGTGCTCGCTTGGTAGAAGCAACTCAAGATCAGTGGCAGCATTTAGGGGTAGACCCACAGCGCCAGCAACAATGGCTATCTGCAATTGATGCCATATGGCCTGATGTGAATGAAGGTGACAGGCTAACCTTAAAAATACTCACACCTGAACATAGTCAGTTTTATTTTAATGGCAAACCTTTGGCTCAGCCTCTGCCATTAGGTTTTAGTGAAGACTTTCTTGCTATTTGGTTGTCAGAGTCGACGAGTCGTCCAGAGTTGAGAAAGCAGTTACTTGGAGAGTTGGCATGCGATTGTTAAGCGGATTTATTAATAAGAGGGAAAGCGGCATTAGCCTGTTGCAAGCGCTGCTGTTGGTGACTTACTTCGCATTGCTTAGCGGCTGTTCAAGTAGTGACATTAATGATTACCAAGGCACTACACCTAGGCTTGATTTGAAGACGTTTTTTGATGGTGAGTTAGTTGCTCATGGCACGGTTCAAGACTTTAGCGGCAAAGTCACCCGACGCTTCAGTGTAAAAATGTTGGCGAGTTGGCAAGGCGATAAAGGGGAGATTAAAGAGTGGTTTATTTACGATGATGGAGAAAAACAGCTGCGAATTTGGAATATTACCGATTTAGGCGAGGGTAAATACACAGGTACGGCGAATGATATTTTAGGAGCGGCGCAAGGGCAAGCTGTGGGAATGGCGCTGCAGTGGCAATATGAAATGTTGCTGCCTGTTGATGGCAGTGAATATCAGGTGAGTTTCGACGATTGGATGTTTCTGATTGACGACAACACCATTATTAATCGCAGTGATATAAACAAGTTCGGAGTGACGGTGGCAGAGGTAACGCTAGTAATATCTAAACTTAATTGAATGATTTAATAATTGCAGCTTAGTTGCAGCTGTAGTACTCGTTCTAATTCTAGTACGGGATTGAATATAGCTTGAGTTTACTCTACTTTAGTTGAAAGGATTTTATGATTATAAAGTAGGGATAAATGATGAAAATGCTTCTTAGTGTGTGTCTGTTTGCGCTGTGTGGTTGTGGCTCAAATGCCAGTTATAGTGTATCAGCAAGCTCAAGTGATGATGTGATGTCAGCGAGACAAGCGCCAATCATGTCAGACAATACACCAATAATAAATGATGAATTAGTTAAAGAAACAGAGCAGAAAGAGAACAGCAAAAAACAAGATAAGTAGTACTGCCATCAAGTCTGAAAATATAGCTTGAGTGGGCTGAATTTGCAGGGGGCGCTCTACTGCAGATAAGCTAATTCATATTAGCGACTACAGTTAAGCTGTCACATTTAAGCCACTACAATTATGCGGCTATAACTAAGCGGCTATAACGAAGAGATATAGCTAAGTAATATGGCTAATCTATCATAGTTAAGGCCTTCATTTTACAGTGTGAAGGCCAGCAGGTATAAATTTCGCTTTATGAGGTTTTACGGCTGTTATCGACCTGTTTCTTTTCGTAATACTCAAATGGAAATACATTTCTAATGCGCTGAGTAATCGCATCACTGACGTTAGCAGACACATGCAGGCGCACATCCCCAAGTTTTTCAGCTCTAACGGTACAAGTCAGTTTATTGGATTTTGCGATAGCACGGCACTCCTTGGCAAACTTGTCTGGGATTTTGCCTTTATGGGTCGTCATGCGGCCATCTTTAAAGTTTATTTCAAACAGGGTTAATCCTTTTTTACCACTGAAGATAAGCTTGTAGACAATGAAAATAGCGATAGCAATAAAAACAATTTTAAGTAAGGTTGGGGTCATGCGCTTTCCTTTTCAATAAATTACTTATAGCCCTAGAGTTAAGATACTCCTCCCAATAGCGATTTAAAAGCCAGTTAGCTCACGAGATTGGAATTTTCACTCGCAGCACACTATGTTGAATGACTTAGCTTTGATATGACCTAGCTTTATATGAAATAGGGTTATATGAAGCAGCTTTGAATTAGATAGCCAAATGGATGCTATCGGTTGTTAGTTATCTGACTGTCGTGGCCATGTTTTGTTAGTCATGTTCTGTTAGTTATGTATTGCGAGTTATCATCTGCAGTCATCTGATGTAAATGACTGAAGATGATAATAAAAAACCGCCTGATGGCGGTTTTTTGTTGGGAGGGAAACTGTCTAGGCTAGCGTTAACGGCATAGCTTAAAATGCATAGCTTACAGTAGCTAGCACTGTGCCATCATTTCTCCATGGCTCTTTCGAGTCGATGATATTATCTGAACTTAAGTTAGTATCTAACCAAGCTAGAGATAGGCCTACACCGCCAAGTTCAGTCGAGACACCGATAGAGTAGTCAACATAGTCCTCGCCCCAGTCACCCATTTCTTCATCATTCACACCTTCACCATAGCTATATCCCACATGGGCATCGATACTCCAATTCTCGAAGATCTCGTATGAATAGTTTAGCTCGGTGTAATTGAGTGAAAGATCGGCATTAGCGTAGTCATTGGTGTACCACTGGGCTAGGTGGAATCCCGCATAGTACAGACCCGCATTCGCTTCTAAATAACCGGTATTCTCATCTTGGCCTGGATAAGTGTAGTAAGTCAGTGTAACGTCGTACTCCCACTCTTCATCGGCTCCGAAAGCGCCCCAATATCCTGCATAGAGATCAATTTCCACATCGGCATCGTAGCTATCTTTATCAACATTACTCGCCCAAGCACCAAAGAACAGGCCATTTTCCATGCTGTAATCTAAGCTGCCTTGAATCGCAAAATCGCCTGCCGTTTGTGATACACCGCGAAAGCGGTAATCGTTGGTGACATCAATCTCGCCAGAAAACTCAGCTTGAGCAAGAGGGGCCATTAGCGCAGTTGATAATGTTAGACCGACAAGTTGGGCAATCCGTTTATTATTTAATTTTTTATACACGGTAGTTTCTCCATTTAACTATGTTGACTTTGATGCTGGTTTTTATCGTTAATATCTTGGCCTGTAGACCACTGATATAAACCATTGATATCGAGCATCATTATATTTTGCCAAACAGCAGCATATTGCTACGACCTCATGGCGAATAAGCGATTTTCTAATACCAGATAGCTATAGGGATTACAGCGTATTTGGCTCGAAAATCACGTATACCTTACGGCAGTTATCTAGCACCTCCCAGGTGCCTTCAAACCCTGCTGGAATGACAAACCTGTCACCCGTTTTCACCGTTATGCAGTGACCATTTTTGTCGGTAACCTTGCAGGAACCAGACAAAATCTCACAATATTCATGTTCGCTATAGGCGACATTCCAAGTGCCGATATCGCCTTGCCATACTCCGGCATGAAACTGGTCACAGTCACTAGAGTAGTGGTTTTGTAGTGCTTGCTCAGGCTCGCCAGCTATGACCTTTTCAGCATCGAGCTTATAGCGCTCGATTGCAGTATTGAGCGTTGAAAAGTTTAAAATTGAATCTATGTTTTGAATCATTAGTGCTTCCATGTCAGCGATAAGTTAGCGCGTGTAAAGCTAAATGAAAAAAGCGCGGCCTAAGCCACGCCTTTTTGTATTACTTCATCGTCGGCATAACAAACTCAGCCTTTGTACCTTGCGAGGCGTTTTGAGACGATTGCGGCCAACGTGCAGTTATGGCTTTGCGCTTAGTATAAAAACGGACTCCATCTGGGCCATGCATATGCAGTGGGCCAAAGAGAGAGCGTTTCCAACCACCAAAGCTATGGAACGCCATTGGTACAGGGATCGGTACATTGACCCCTACCATGCCGACCTGGACGTTATGGCAGAAGTGACGTGCAGCTTCTCCACTTTGAGTAAAGATAGCGGTGCCGTTACCAAATTCATGATCATTTATCAGTTGCAATGCGTCGGCATAATCTTTTACTCGAACGATGGCGAGCACAGGGCCAAAGATCTCTTCTTTGTAGATAGTCATCTCTGGGGTGACGTGATCAAATAAGCAGCCACCTAAGAAGTAACCTTGCTGGTGGTCGGCAACCGAGAGCTGTCGGCCATCGGCAAGCAGCTTTGCTCCCTCGGCAACGCCTGTCTCAACATAGTTGCTAACCTTTTCTAGATGCTGGGCAGAGATAAGCGGGCCCATATCCATCTCTGGCGTGACACCATTTCCGACCTTTAGCGCCTTGATTTGTGGCAGTAACTTTTCAACTAACGCGTCTCCAGAGTCGCCTACGGCCAACACTACAGATATTGCCATGCAGCGCTCGCCAGCACTACCGTATGCTGCGCCCATCAGTGCGCCAACGGCTTGGTCAAGATCGGCATCTGGCATCAATAACATATGATTTTTTGCGCCGCCGAGCGCTTGAACGCGCTTGCCGTGGGCTGATGCGGTTGAATAGATATATTCTGCGATTGGCGTAGAGCCTACAAAACTTACCGCTTGCACATCTTTGTGAGTGAGTAGGGTGTCAACGGCTTCTTTGTCACCGTTAACGACGTTAAATACGCCTTTAGGTAGGCCTGCTTCGGTCAGTAATTCGGCTAGGCGCATCACTGAGCTTGGATCTTTTTCTGATGGCTTCATGATAAAGCTGTTGCCACACGCTATGGCAATTGGGAACATCCACATAGGTACCATTACTGGGAAGTTAAATGGGGCTATCCCCGCAACGACGCCAAGTGATTGGTTCAGGGTCCAAGCATCAACGCCGCCACCAACCTGTTCGGTATGCTCGCCTTTCAATAGGTGCGGAATGCCACAGGCAAACTCTACGACTTCAAGGCCACGAATTATTTCACCCTTGGCATCGTCGAGTACTTTTCCGTGCTCACGGGTGATAAGCTCTGCAAGCTCATCAATATTGGCTTCAACCAAAGCTTTAAACTTAAACAGTACACGAGAGCGGTTAAGTGGGGTGACTTTAGACCATGACTCATGTGCTTTTTTAGCCAATTCAATCACGCCAGCCACCTCGGCTGCACTGGCAAGGGAGACTGTGCCACGTTGCTCACCTGTCGCAGGCTCGAAAAACGCTTGAGTACGCTGACTTGGCGCAGAGTGGCCGCCGTTAATGTAATGGTTAATCGTGTGCATAACGCAAAATCCTAATTCTTATTTCCCAGTTGGGAGCCAATAGTGTTTATGGGGGTTAATGGTTTTACCTATTACATCAGCGCTGCTGATTTTCGAGCTCATGTAGCAGTGCAAAGCCATGCTATTAACGCAAGCGTGCAAAGCGATGTAATAGGTGCTGGGATTAACCGACAGCTTTAATCGCATCGCTAAGAGTATTAACAATCTGATCTATCTGCTGTTTGTCGATAATTAACGGTGGGGATATTGCAATAATATCGCCAGTGGCACGCACTAAGGTACCCGCTTCGAAGCAGTGCTCAAAGATCCCAAAACCACGTTTGCCCGCGCCTTTATCGCTCGGGGCGAATTGAATGCCGCCGACTAAGCCTGTGTTGCGAATATCAATCACATTGGGGAGGCCTTTTAAGCTATGCACGGCATCTTCAAAATAGCCTTCGAGCTCCTTGGTTCGCTCAAACAGCTTTTCATTTTCATAGATGTTTAGGGTGGCAATGGCAGCCGCTGCGGCAACCGGATGACCGGAATAGGTATAGCCGTGAAAGAGCTCAATAGCATTTTCAGGACCTTGCATACAGGTATCGTAAATATTGTCATCAACCAAAACCGCGCCCATTGGAATTGCGCCGTTATTTAAGGCTTTTGCAGTGGTGATCATGTCTGGTATCACCCCCCAACGCTGACTGGCGAAGGCGTCGCCTACACGGCCAAAGGCTGTAATGACTTCATCAAAAATAAGTAAAATACCGTACTTGTTGGTGATTTCGCGAAGCTTTTGTAGGTATCCCTCTGGTGGCAAAATAACCCCAGCAGAACCAGACATTGGCTCAACAATCACTGCGGCGATGTTTTCAGCACCGTGCAGGGCAACGAGTTGCTCTAGTACTTCTGCTTTTTCTGCACCGGTCTTAGGCATACCACGGCAAAATGCATTGCCGTTAATATCTAAGGTATGCGGTAGGTGATCGACACCTTGCAGTAACTGTTGATTAAAGGTCTTACGGTTATTACCAATACCGCCAACCGAAATACCGCCAAAGCCAACACCATGGTAACCGAGCTCACGACCAATAAAGCGGGTGCGTGTGGCTTCACCGTTGGCACGATGGTAGGTGAGTGCAATTTTCAAAGCACTGTCGACAGACTCAGAACCTGAGTTGGTAAAGAAGGCTTTGTTTAATCCCTTTGGGCTTATTTGAGCTAAGCGCTCAGCCAGCTCAAAGGCAAGAGGGTGGCCCATCTGAAATGATGGCGCATAATCCATCTCATGAATTTGTTTACTGACCGCTTCAGAGATCTCTTTACGGCCGTGTCCGGCGTTACAGCACCACAAACCTGCTGTACCGTCTAATATGGGGCGACCTGCAACGTCTTTATAATACATACCTTCGGCATGGGCGAGCATTCTAGGGCTCGACTTAAACTGCCTATTTGCCGTAAACGGCATCCAGTAATGTTCTAATGACTGCGTATCGCGTTGATTGTGCATCTGTGGATCTGCCATATCATCTACCTTGATTCAGTTTCATTATTTTAATTATTGTTTTGTTATCTGTTGCTTTTTTGGGCAAGCGGTCGATATTTGCTATGCTATGTCAGAAATAATGAACATGAAAGCTTTTTGTGCATTTATTTGTAGCAAAAATGAAGTTTTTGTAAAATATATTGAAATTATGATGCTAATAAGCGTAATCTTTAACACACCTTTTTGTGGTAATTCGCCTGTAGATGGCGCGTTAACCGCATTAACCCTCATTCTAATTATTATATTCAGTGTTAAGAGGTCATCATGAGCACACCAGAAAGTCGTAGTCAGTGGCAAGCGTTAGCGGATTCTTTGTCAATAAACGGTTCAGCTTTTATTGCAGGCGAATACCTTGACGCACAGTCTAAGCAAACCTTTGACTGTATCAGCCCGATCGATGGCAGAGTCTTAGTTAAGGTGGCAAGTTGCGATGAGGCTGATGCCAATATTGCCGTTAACAATGCCAGAGAAACTTTTGAAACGGGTGTTTGGGCAAACCTAGCACCTGTTAAGCGTAAGCAAGTGATGATTCGTTTTGCCGAACTGCTGGAGCAAAATGCCGATGAATTAGCCTTACTTGAAACCTTAGATATGGGTAAGCCTATTCAATACGCTAAGACAGTAGATGTGGCAGGCGCTGCGCGGGCTATTCGCTGGTCTGGTGAGGCCATTGATAAAATTTACGATGAGATAGCCCCAACGGCGCACAATGAAATAGGCATGATCACTCGTGAAGCTGTAGGGGTCGTCGCAGCGATTGTGCCGTGGAACTTTCCGATGTTGATGGCTTGTTGGAAGCTTGGTCCAGCTTTAGCCACTGGTAACAGTGTGGTACTTAAACCGTCTGAGAAATCTCCGTTAACAGCGATTCGTATGGCGCAAATAGCCGTTGAAGCAGGCTTGCCAAAAGGTGTGTTAAACGTACTGCCTGGCTTTGGCCATACAGTGGGAAAAGCGCTAGCGCTACATATGGATGTTGATACCTTAGTATTTACCGGCTCGACTAAGATTGCTAAGCAGTTGATGATCTACGCGGGTGAGTCAAACATGAAGCGGGTCTGGTTAGAGGCGGGCGGCAAGAGCCCGAATATTATCTTCAATGATGCGCCGGATCTTAAAAAGGCGGCAGAGGCAGCAGCTTGTGCCATCGCCTTTAACCAAGGTGAAGTCTGCACCGCTGGTTCGCGCTTGTTGGTGGAGTCTGGGGTAAAAGATGAGCTTATTGGCTTAATAGCCGAAGAGCTTAAGGGCTGGACACCTGGGCACCCCTTAGATCCCGCGACCACTTCTGGCGCAGTTGTCGATAAACAGCAGTTAGATAATGTGCTTGGCTATATTCAAGCGGGAATCGATGAAGGTGCAACCTTAAATCATGGTGGCTCTCAGGTGATGCAAGAGTCGGGTGGCGTTTATATTGAGCCGACTATTTTCTCAAATGTTGATAACAAGATGACCATCGCTAAAGAGGAGATCTTTGGCCCAGTATTATCGGTAATCACTTTTGATGGCATGCAGCAGGCGATTGAGATTGCCAATGACACCATCTATGGCCTCGCAGCGGGGGTGTGGACATCGGATATCAATAAAGCGCACAAGACGGCTAAGGCCCTTCGAAGCGGCATGGTGTGGATCAATCACTATGATGGCGGCGATATGACCGCGCCATTTGGTGGCTATAAACAGTCGGGTAATGGTCGCGACAAGTCGCTACATGCCTTTGATAAATACACCGAAATTAAGGCAACTTGGTTAGTGCTGGAGTAACCCTATAACAGAATGAATGTTGACAGCTTGAGTTTACAGGTCTGAAGTAACCTTATTCAGACGGTCGATAATGACTAATTGAAATAATCTAAGCCCCCGAGAGTAAACTTGGGGGCTTTTTTTTGTTTGTGAAGTCGCTGTTGAGGGGCGATTTCAGCATTGAGTTCGAATTAAACTTGACCTGTCTATAGCTTCATAGTTTATCGTATGGCTCAAATGTAGAGGAAATCCTATGTATCTAATTACTGAGTTAGCAGAAAAAGTGGGTTTAAGCCGCTCGACGCTACTTTATTACGAAAAGCTGGGGTTAATTTCGGCTAAGCGTCAAGCTAATGGCTATCGGAGTTACTCTGAGCAGGATGTGCAATGTTTAAAGCTACTGCAGCAATTACAGGCTGGGGGATTAAGCCTAAAAGAGTGTCAGGCTTGCTTAGAAAGTCGCATCGATAGAGAGCTGCTATTACAAAGGCTCAAGCTATTAGATGATGAGATTGCTGCCAAGCAGCAAGCGCGAGAGTTGCTCGGTGCAATGCTTGGTATGAGCTCGATGAGAGAGTGGCATCAAGCGACAGAAATGCAGGCTCCTGATGCACATCTAGAGTGGTTGATGAAGCAGGGCTTCGATGAAAAACAGGCTTTGAGATTGAAATGGTTATCTAAAGATATGAATGAACATGAGCAGTATATGGCTGATTTTGAGTTGATCTTTGATGGGTTAACAAGATTCGGCCCAGGTGCAGAAACTGACTCATTAACAGCACTAAAGGCTGTTTCGCTTAACTCGGGGGAGCTGTTAGAGGTTGGCTGTGGCAAAGGTGTGGCTACTCGGGTGTTGGCTCAGCATTCTGAATTTGTCATCACTGCGCTAGATAATGATGAGTCTAGCCTGAGCAGTTTAAAGCAGAGCTTGAGTCAAGGGCTCGCTCAACGTGTGAAAACCGTGTGTACAAGCATGACTGAAATGCCTTTTTCAAAAGCCGAGTTTAACGTTATCTGGAGCGAAGGTAGTGCTTATATCATGGGGGTAGAGCAAGCTTTTAAAAATTGGAAACCATTGCTCAAGCCCCAGGGGTATTTAGTCATCAGCGATCTAGTTTGGAGTACAGATACTCCCAGCGATGAATTGAGAGAATTTTGGCAACAAGAATACCCAGATATGGTCACTGCAAACCAGCGTATTGAGCAGGCTAAACAGGCTGGCTATGAGTTGATTGATAGCTTTGCACTCAGTGAGCAAGCTTGGAGTGAATATTATCAGCCGCTTCAGACCCGTATTGATGAGTTAGCGCCTTTAATGCCGAACTCAAAGGCGCTGCTAGACATTAACAAAGAGATCGAAATAGCGGCTAAGCGGCAGGATGAGTTTGACTATCAAATGTTGATTTTACAGAAGATTTAATAACTCCCGATTATAAGATTATTAGGAAAATAGAGATGAAGTTTTTACAGTGCAACACAGATAACGCCAAAGAGATCTCGCATCTTTTCAATGAAACCTTTAGCGCCTCCGAAGGCGCTGATGAAGGTAAGGTCATTGGTGAGTTAACCACAGAGCTAATGAGCACCACAGCTAGTGATGACTTATTTATCTTTGTTGCAAAAGAAGAGGATAAATTAGTTGGTAGCATACTGTTTTCAAGGTTAACGTTTGAAAGTGAAGTTAATGCTTTTATTTTATCACCAGTAGCAGTTCATCCAGACTTTCAACGTCAGGGCGTAGGTCAAAAACTGATTAGATTTGGCTTAGAAACCTTAGTGGAGGCTGGTGTAGAACTTGCGTTTACCTATGGCGATCCAAACTACTACTCAAAAGTTGGGTTTAAACAGCTTAGCGAAGATATTGTTAAGGCTCCGCATACGTTGACTTACCCTGAAGGCTGGCTTGGTCAATCTCTCGCTGCAAAGACGCTGCAGCCATTAAGTGGTCAGTGCCGCTGTGTCGACGCCTTAAATAAAGCAGAGTACTGGTGATAACTCTGACAACACCGGAGCCAGAGCGATTGTTGATTTATAAGTTGTGATAAAGCTGGAAACGTTATCGGTATCGCTAACTTGCTAATATAAAACAGATATTATGGCTGCTAAGTGAAAGGCAAATAAAGCTAAGCGAGAGCGATAATATATGAATGACGAGCATTTTAAAGGTCAGTTTGAAGTCGAGCTAAAGTACCGTTTGGCGTGCAAGGCCGCATTCTTAGAGGTATTGAGTTCGATAGAGCATGAAGTCATGTTTGAAGATAACATCGAGTCAGATTGTTATTTCGATACTAAAGAACAGTGGCTTTTATCCCAGAATAAAAGTGTCTGCATACGAGAGTGTGAGCCATCGGGTATCAAGCTTTGGATAGTAAAAGGGCCGCAAGCCGATCGCTGTGAAGCGACCAATATCTCCGATACTAATAGCGCTAAAAGCATGCTCAAAACCATGGGTTATGAGGTGTGTTTAGAGATGCAGAAACAGCGCAGTATCTATTTTGTCGGTAAGTTCCATATCACAGTCGATCATTTAGCCGGGATAGGTGATTTTGCCGAGATTGCCATTATGACTGATGATGAATTTGCATTGAGCCGCTATAGACGTGAATTGATAGGATTAGCTAAGGAGCTAGGCTTAAGTGAGCAGATGTTAGAGTTGCAATCATATCGCCAGCTACAAGAGGCTTTGTTGGCAATATAGCCGAGTAAAAGCGGACATGATGTCCGCTTTGTGCTTTTAAGCTAACGTCTTATAGGACTTTTGGTGTGTTCTATATAAAAACAAACGGCATTAGCAGCTTACCGCTGGTTGAGTTTTCAGCCTAGAAAATATCCTTAAATCTATGATAAAGCATGCCCATTGCTAACATTGGCGAGCGTAGGTGCGGCCCGCCAGGAAAAGTCATATGCGGGATTTTGGCGAAGATATCGAAGCGTTCTGCTTGGGTGGTTATCGCCTCGGCAATCAACTTTGCCGCCATATGGGTGGCGTTAACACCATGACCTGCATAAGCCTGAGCATAGAAGATATTTTTGGCATCAGGCAAACGACCAATTTGCGGTAAGCGATTGGCGCCTATACCCATCATGCCTCCCCATTCATAGTCGATTTTAATGCCTTTTAGCTGTGGAAATACTTTTTCAAGATTGGGTCTAAGTGCGGCTTCAATATCTTTTGGATCTTTCCCTGAGTAGGTACACAGACCGCCGAATAGCAGGCGGTTATCTTCAGATAGATGATAGTAATCAAGATCGACTCTTAAGTCGGCAAACGCCATATTCTGCGGGATAATAGCATCGCATTGCTCCTGAGTTAGCGGCTCGGTAGCTAAAATATAGGTGCCAGCGGGAAGGACCTTACTGCCAATATTCTCTTCTAAATCTAAGCCTAAGTAGGCGTTGCCAGCTAATACAAGGTATTGACAATTAACCTCACCCTGCTCGGTGATAACTTTTGGCTTATCGCCCTTAATGATTTTTTTCGCAGCGCTATATTCATACATCTTAACACCTAAACTGCGAGCAACTTTGGCTTCGCCTAGGGCTAGGTTAAGAGGGTGTAAGTGGCCACTGGCCATATCAACTAATGCGCCTTGGTAAAAGTCAGAGCCTATCACTTCCCCAATGCGAGATTTATCGAGTAAGGTCATATTGTGGCCGTAGCCGATATTATTTAGATGTTCAAAATCTTCTTCAAGCTCCCTCATATGGCGAGGACGAATGGCTAAGTCGCAGTAGCCCATCTGTAAGTTACAATCAATATTGTGCTCAGCTACACGTTGCCTAACGATATCTACCGCTTCAAAGCCCATCTGTTCGATAGCTTTTACACCTTCGTTACCTATGATGTTTTTAAATTGACTAAGGTCATGACCAATGCCGCGGATAAGCTCGCCGCCATTACGGCCCGATGCTCCCCAGCCTATGCGTTTTGCTTCAAGTAGGGCTACGCTAAAGCCTTTTTGAGCCAGTTCAATTGCCGTGTTAATGCCACTAAATCCGCCGCCGACCACACACACATCTACATCTAACACTTCTTCTAATCGTGGTGATTGATGCAGTTCTTTAGCGGTTGCGAAGTAATAGGATGCGGGGTATTGGTCGCTATGAACCGGGTTTTTAGTTGACATCTTTTCTCCAAATATATGTTTTTATTGTAAATTGGAATTGTGACGGTATATTCTAAGTTATATTAATAAATTATTTACAGATGTTCGTTATTTTTAACATGCTTTCCTGTAGAATACAAACACACTCGGTGCTATTCACTCCGCAGGTGATTAAAAGCGGGCTCTAGTTGTACCGAGAATGCGTAGTATTGCTCTACACGTTGTTGAAGACAAAAACGATTACTTCAATTAGGGGAAAGATTTTGGATATTGGAGAAAACCTTAAACGGGTTAGAAAAGAGAAGGGCTTGTCTCAACGAGAGCTTGCTAAGCGCGCTGGTGTGACTAACAGCACCATCTCCATGATTGAAAAAAATAGCGTTAGCCCTTCGGTTAGTTCGTTGAAAAAGGTGCTTTCTGGCTTACCTATGTCTTTAGTAGAGTTTTTTTCTATTGAAGATACTTCGGCTGCTGAGCAAAAAGTGGTGTACCGCAGTGATGAGCTGTTAGATATCGGCGACGGTATGTTGGACTTTAAGTTAATCGGTCGAGACTTTCCAAATCGCGCCATGTCTGTCATGAGTGAAACCTACCCGCCGGGCTCTGATACGGGGATTGAAATGCTTAAGCATGAAGGTCAAGAGGCGGCAATGGTGATCGAAGGGCGTTTAGAGCTGACCGTGGGTGATGAAGTCTTTGAGTTAAAAGAAGGGGATAGCTATTACTTTAATAGCGAGTTGCCACATCGTTTTCGTAATCCGTACGAACAATCGTGCCGAATTATCAGTGCGACGACACCTGCTAATTTCTAGATAATCTCTCCAGCCTTATCTCTTCCCTACCTTCGAGAGTGTGACTCTCAAAGGTAGGGTTATCAATATCAATATCCTGTCATCTCCACCTTCTATGACATTAGTTACTAGCTCGATGAGCTAATACTATTTTTTATGCTCCCATGTAAATAATATAAAGCATTCACTCAAGGTGAACGTTAATTTTATCAAACTGATTGGTTATGCTAATTACGCATAAAAACTTTATCTTTATGCATTTAGAAACAAATGAAAATAAAATTCGGCTTATTTATCTTACTGATAAACAAAGGGATGTTAAAATAGTTTACATTTTTTAACATTCCTTTAATCCAGCCTATTGCCTCCCTTATTGAATCCGTGTAGTGTGTGAAAAAATGAACATATGCGCAATAACTGTTCATTATTCAAGATTTCGTAAATCAAGATAACAACTATTCAAAATAATTCTAAAAATTACGAAGACAAAGGATTGAAGGTGTTTTATGTCGGAAGTAGGGCTCGCAGTTGTTGGTGTGACTGCATGTAATCAGCAGTTGGGCTTGCACCCTTTCAATATTGTGGGTGAGAAGTATTTATTATCAATAGCAGATGCGACACAAGCTTGGCCATTAGTTATCCCTGCGTTAGGGCATTGCCCCGCAGAAACTATTCTTGCCCGTTTAGATGGAATACTGTTTACGGGCTCCCCATCAAATATCGAACCACACCATTTCCAAGGTCCCGCAAGTGATGAGGGGACACTACATGATCCCAAGCGCGATGCGACCACTCTCCCCTTGTTAAAAGCAGCAATCGATGCAGGCGTACCAGTACTTGCTATTTGCCGTGGATTTCAAGAGATGAACGTTGTTTATGGTGGCAGCTTGCATCAAAAGCTGCATGAACTGGACGGGTTTATCGAACATAGAGAAGACAAAACGCAGCCGGTAGAGGTGCAATACGGTATTTCGCACGAGGTTAAAATAGAACCTGGAGGACTGCTTCACGATGCATGGGGCCGCAGCTCTGCAGAGGTGAACTCTGTCCATACCCAAGGTGTCGATCGCCTAGGTGTTGGGTTGCGGCCAGAAGCATATGCAAACGATGGGTTGATAGAAGCGTTTTCTGTCAAAGAAGCAAAGAATTTTGCACTAGGCGTACAGTGGCATCCGGAATGGAAAGTACTCGATAGTCCTTTTTACACCGCCATCTTTAAAGCCTTTAATCAGGCATGTCAGCGCCGTGCAGCAAGCAGAGTGAAATAATCATGAAAAAGTTAGTTAATTATTTAAAAGAACACAAAATTACCGAAGTTGAATGTGTCGTATGCGATATGACTGGTATCGCCCGAGGCAAGATTGCGCCCGTTGCCAAATTTATAGATGAAAAAGGCATGCGCTTACCAGAAAGTGTATTACTGCAAACCGTCACTGGTGATTATGTTGATGATGAATCCTATGATGCGCTGCTTGATGAAGCGGATATCGACTTTGTCTGTGTGCCGGATGAAAATGCGATATTTAAACTGCCCTGGACAATAGAAGCGACTGCACAGGTTATCCACGATACCTACGATAAGATGGGAAACCCTATCGAATTGTCCCCACGTAACTTACTTAAAAAAGTACTTAAGCTTTACGAAGATAAAGGTTGGAAGCCTGTTGTTGCACCAGAGATGGAGTTCTATTTAACACGTATTAATGAAGATCCGGATCAACCTCTGATCCCTCCTATTGGCCGCTCTGGTCGCCAAGAGTCTGGTCGTCAGTCTTTTTCTATCGATGCGGCAAATGAGTATGACCCGTTATTTGAAGATATGTATGACTGGTGTGAGGAACAAGGTCTAGATATTGATACCTTGATCCACGAAGAAGGCACCGCGCAGATGGAGATTAACTTCTCCCATGGTGACGCACTGTCTTTAGCGGACCAAGTCTTTGTGTTTAAGCGTACCCTGCGCGAAGCTGCTCTTAAGCACAACGTCTGCGCCACGTTTATGGCAAAACCAATCACCAATGAGCCTGGCAGCGCGATGCACCTGCATCAGAGTATTGTAGATACCAAGTCAGGCAAGAATATCTTTTCCAATGAAGATGGCACTAAAAGCCCGCTGTTTTACAGCTTCATCGGTGGGCTGCAGAAGTTCATCCCTGAGCTATTGCCGCTATTAGCGCCAAACGTTAACTCATTTCGCCGTTTCTTACCGGGTGCATCTGCACCAGTAAATTTGGAGTGGGGCGAAGAAAACCGTACTTGTGGCCTGCGTATTCCTGAATCTTCACCACAAAATCTACGCATTGAAAACCGTATAGCTGGCGCCGATGCCAACAGCTATTTGTCGATTGCCGCCAGCCTTTTATGTGGTTATATGGGCATGGTTGAAGACGTTAAGCCATCAACGCCAGTGCAAGGTCGAGCCAATGAAACCCGTAGCGGTATCGCGCTGCCGTTAACACTAGAGGAGTCTTTGGCTGTTATGGCTGAAAGCTCAGCGTGTCGTGAGTATTTGGGCGATACCTTTACCAATGGCTATATCGCCGTTAAGCAAGCTGACTTAGAAAATTATCGTCAAGTGATTAGCTCATGGGAACGCAAGTTCTTATTGCTGACGGTATAACGCGTTGTGGCAGAGTGATGTTTGGGGATGTTTCTCTGCCCTAAAATGATGGAATAATTTAAAGAAAGTTACTCATATAGATAGCATTTTAAAGAGTGTTATCTATATGAAAGCTGTAAAGCAGTACCACACTGCCGATGCGGTTTTTCAGGTGTAGCATTGGTTAACTATAAGAACTAAAGCCGATAAATTGGCAAACAATGAATGGACAGCAGAGTTGCATTATCTGCTGCTACGCTAAATAGGAGAAAGCATGAAACTTTTTAAAAAGGTGACCACACTTGCGCTCGTCACAGCAAGTGTACTGGCATCGACTACCGCATATGCAGAAGAAGTGGTTCGTGTATATAACTGGTCAGATTATATTGCTGAAGATACGCTAGAAAACTTCCAAAAAGAGACTGGCATTCGTGTTATTTATGATGTGTTTGACAGTAATGAAGTCGTCGAAGCCAAATTGCTTTCAGGCCGCTCAGGTTACGATATTGTCGTCCCTTCTAATAGCTTCCTAGCAAAGCAAATTAAAGCGGGTGCCTTTCAGAAACTGGATTCAAACCAACTATCAAATCATAAGAATTTAAGCCCCGAGCTGATGACTCAGCTTGAATCTGCTGACCCAGGGAATCAGTATTCAGTGCCATACCTTTGGGGAACTAACGGTATTGGTTATAACGTAGAAAAGGTCAAGGCGGTACTTGGTGAAGACGCCCCGGTTGATTCTTTAGAACTTATCTTTAATCCAAAGTATGCCGAGAAGGTTTCTCAGTGTGGCTTGTCTCTGCTCGATAGTGCTGACGAGATGATCCCTATGGCGCTTATCTATCTAGGCCTTGATCCAAACAGTACCAAAGCTGAAGACTTTAAAAAAGCCGGTGAAGTACTCGCTAAAGTGCGTCCTTACATCACTTACTTCCATTCATCTCGTTACATTACAGACTTAGCCAATGGCGATATCTGTGTAGCATTTGGTTATTCGGGTGACATTTTCCAGGCCGCCGATCGTGCCGATGAAGCGGAAAATGGCAACACTATCGAGTATTCAATTCCGAAAGAAGGCTCAAACCTATGGTTTGATATGCTAGCTATACCAGCTGATGCAGCCAACGTTAAAAATGCGCATACCTTTATTAACTACCTGCTACGCCCTGAGGTGATAGCGCCAATTACCAACTATGTTGCTTACGCTAATCCAAACGTACCAGCACTGCCTTTAGTTGATGAAGATGTACGTACTAACACGTCTATTTACCCAACGAAAGAAGTACTCGATCGTTTGTATGTTGGCGATGTTCGTCCAATGAAGTCGCAGCGTTCATTGACGCGTGTATGGACCAAAGTGAAATCGGGCTATTAATCAAGTTTGGGCAAGGCATCGCCTTGCCCTTTTTGATCCACAAGTAATAGATGAATTGATACAAAGGGCTGCAATTATGGCCCTTAGTTGGAGAAGTAATATGGCTAGTACCTTGGACGTCACCAATAATTCGATTAAAAAGACGCAGGGCGAAGTGCTACTTCAGATAGACAGAGTAAGTAAGCTATTTGATGAAGTGCGTGCAGTAGATGATGTCACGCTAAATATCAAGAAAGGGGAAATTTTTGCATTGCTAGGCGGTTCGGGCTCGGGTAAGTCTACCCTGCTACGTATTCTGGCTGGATTTGAAAAGCCATCTGAAGGGCGCATCTTTCTAGACGGTGAAGACATTACCGACATGCCACCCCATGAACGCCCTATCAATATGATGTTTCAGTCTTATGCGCTATTCCCTCATATGACGGTAGAGCAAAATATCGCTTTTGGCTTGAAGCAAGATAAGTTATCAAAAGCGGAAATTACGTCTCGGGTGCAGGAAATGCTAAAGCTAGTGCACATGGAAACCTACGCTAAGCGCAAGCCTAACCAATTATCGGGTGGTCAGCGACAGCGTGTGGCATTAGCCCGTTCGTTAGCGAAGCGTCCTAAGCTGTTACTGCTCGATGAGCCGATGGGAGCGTTAGATAAAAAACTACGCACTCAGATGCAACTTGAGGTGGTGGATATTTTAGAGGCCGTTGGCGTGACCTGTGTAATGGTAACCCATGACCAAGAAGAAGCCATGACCATGGCAGGTCGCATCTCGATAATGAATGATGGTTGGATTGCTCAAACGGGTTCACCTACCGATATTTATGAGAGCCCCAATAGCCGTATGGTAGCGGAATTTATTGGTAGTGTTAACTTGTTTGAAGGTGAAATCGTAGTCGATAAAGCCGATCATGTACTGATTAAAAGCGAGGGCTTATCGCAAAAACTATTTATCGATCATGGGGTATCAACCAGTGTGGAAGATAAAACGGTGTGGGTTGCCGTTCGTCCAGAGAAGACGCGTATTACTCGTGAGCAGCCTGAAGGCGAGCATAACTGGTCTAGCGGAGTCGTTGAGGATATTGCATATTTAGGGGGGATTTCTGTGTACTACATCCGCCTGCCGAATAAGCAGCTTATCCAAACCATTATGACTAACCGTGAACGTCGTTCAGACCCTCCTACATGGGAAGAAGCGGTTTTCATCAGCTGGGAGGCCACCTGCGGAGTGGTCCTTAGATCATAAGGAACTGAACATGAAAAAGCCGTTAAAATTTAGATTGCCCAAGGGTCAATGTTGGACCATAGGTGTCCCATACTTTTGGCTACTGATGTTCTTCGCACTCCCTTTTGCCATCGTACTTAAGATTAGTTTTTCTACACCGATTATCTCGATACCGCCCTACGAACCTCTGTTCCAGTATGCTGAAGAGTCTTTGCAGATCATGCTGAATTTAGGTAATTATCTGCTTATTCTAGATGACTCTTTGTATTACAACGCCTACCTTGGCTCGCTTAAAATGGCGACCATTTCAACCATAGGTTGTTTGTTGATTGGCTACCCGATGGCCTATGCCATTGCGCGTGCGCCAAAGCGTAATCAAACCTTGTTAATCCTGTTGGTGATGCTGCCTTCTTGGACCTCATTTCTTATTCGAGTTTACGCCTGGATGGGCATATTGAGTAACAACGGAGTGATTAATAATGTGTTGATGTGGACTGGAATTATTTCCGAGCCGCTGCAGATCCTAAACACGAATACCGCAGTCTATATTGGTATTATCTACAGTTACTTACCGTTTATGATTTTGCCGCTTTACGCCAATCTATCTCAGCTAGATGGTAGCTTACTCGAAGCCGCTGCCGATTTGGGATCCCGTAGTCTCAATACCTTTTGGAAAGTCACACTACCTCTGTCTAAAGGCGGCGTGATAGCCGGATCTATGTTGGTATTTATTCCGGTCGTGGGCGAGTTTGTTATCCCTGAACTACTGGGTGGCCCAGACTCCTTGATGATAGGCAAGGTGTTGTGGCAGGAGTTCTTCAATAACCGTGATTGGCCGGTGGCGTCTGCGCTTGCGATTGTCATGCTCGGCTTACTGATTATTCCGATTACTCTGTTCCACCGTTATCAGGCTAAAGAGATGGAGAAAACAGCATGAAGAAATTAAGTTTTTCTACCATTATGCTTTGGGCGGGTATGTTTTTCCTGTACGCGCCAATGTTTATCTTGGTGATTTACTCATTTAACGAGTCTAAGTTAGTGACCGTATGGGCTGGTTTTTCAACCAAGTGGTACGGTGAGCTGTTACGCGATCAGCAGATCCTGGATGCTGTATGGACCAGTTTACAGGTGGCGTTTTACGCTTCTACTATGGCAGTGATCATCGGCACCATGGCGGCATTTGTAATGACGCGATTTGCTCGAGGTTGGGGTAAGTTAACTCTGTCTAACATGATCACGGCGCCACTCGTGATGCCTGAGGTGATTACCGGTCTGTCTTTGCTGCTCTTGTTTGTGCATATGGCCGACTTGTTTGGCTGGCCTGCAGAGCGTGGCATGTTAACCGTTTGGATTGCCCACTCAACCTTCTGCGCCGCTTATGTGGCCGTTGTTGTGTCATCGCGCTTACGTGAAATTGACCGCTCGGTTGAAGAAGCTGCGCAAGATCTAGGGGCGACACCATTTAAGACCTTCTTCGCCATTACGGTGCCGATGATCTCTCCTGCGCTAGTAGCGGGTTGGTTACTGTCATTTAGCTTATCTCTGGATGACTTAGTGATTGCCAGCTTTGCATCAGGACCAGGTGCTACGACCCTGCCTATGGTGGTGTTCTCCTCGGTACGTATGGGAGTCTCGCCTAAGATTAATGCGCTGGCGACCTTGATCATTCTTATCGTATCGCTTATCGCATTTATCTCTTGGTACTTCGCACGTCGCGCAGATATTAAGCAGCGTTCTAGCTCTGCTTAACCTTATTAGCGTCACTCGGGTATAAAAGTTACCTGCTAGCTTTTATACCCGTCAGGGTTACCAACTTATCGAAAACCCATTTGTTGAAGACTAATTTGTTAAAGATAGTGAGCCTGTGAAGGCTCACTTATCGAGATCTAAAAATTCGCAGCTTAAGCACAAAAGGACAGAAGTTATGTCAATAATAATCAATGAAAGACAGGCGGAAACCATGACCAGCACACCACATGTAGATTCATACTACGCGGCATCAGCCAACGATAAAACTGAGCGCCCAATGCTGCAAGGCAATATCGAAACTGATGTTTGTATTATTGGTGCGGGTTACACCGGATTGTCGACAGCATTACATCTACTGGAAATGGGCTACAAGGTCACTGTATTGGAGGCGGCTCGCATTGGTTGGGGCGCGTCGGGCCGAAATGGCGGCCAAATAGTTAACAGTTTTAGCCGTGATATCGACTCGATTGAAAAAACCGTCGGTAAAGAGGCCGGGAAGCTATTTGGTGAAATGGCTTTCGAAGGTGCTCGCATCATAAAAGAACGCATCAAAAAATATAACATTCAATGCGATCTGCAAGATGGTGGTGTGTTTGCTGCGCTAAATGATAAGCAGATGGGGCACTTGCAATCACAAAAAGCCTTGTGGGAAAAGCATGGTCACATGAACCATCTTGAGTTACTTGATAAAAATGACATTCGTAAAGTGGTTGATACCGAATCTTACGTCGGTGGATTACTCGATAAAAGTGGTGGCCATATTCACCCGTTAAATCTTGCGTTAGGTGAAGCCCATGCGGTGGAGTCGCTAGGTGGCAAGATCTATGAAGACTCAGCAGTTATAAAAGTGGAAGAGGGTGACAATCCTGTTGTGCATACAGCGAATGGCAGCGTTAAGTCTAAGTTTGTCGTCGTCGCGGGCAATGCTTACTTAGGCGGTCTGATGCCAAAACTACAGGCTAAGTCTATGCCTTGCGGTACGCAGGTGATCACGACAGAGCCGCTGAGTGCAGAGCTGGCTAAAAGCTTATTGCCACAAAACTACTGCGTTGAAGATTGTAACTACTTACTCGATTACTTTCGTCTATCGGGTGACAACCGCCTAATTTACGGTGGTGGTGTAGTTTATGGGGCGCGCGATCCGGCTGATATTAAGTCGATCATCAGACCTAAGATGCTCAAGACCTTTCCACAACTTAAAGATGTGAAGATTGATTATACTTGGACAGGCAATTTTTTACTGACCCTGTCGCGTTTACCTCAAGTGGGCCGCATCGGCAGTAATATCTATTATTCACAAGGCTGTAGTGGTCATGGGGTAACTTATACGCATTTAGCGGGTAAGATCTTAGCCGAAGCGATTAATGGACAAGCAACTCGTTTCGATGCTTTTGCGGGCTTGCCCCATTATCCGTTCCCTGGCGGGCACGCGTTAAAGGTGCCTTTTAGCGCTATTGGCGCTTGGTACTACACTATGCGTGACAAGCTAGGTGTGTAATTTTATTCGCTCAACGATGAACTCAATTCGGCTTAAAGCAGTCGAATCAAACTAGCCGATAAGCTAAAAGTGCTAAAGCCAATTAAGGAGTAACCCGTGCAGTTAAATGATATGAGTTTGCTACGTCAGCAATGTTATATAAATGGCGAGTGGCTTGAAGCCATAAGCGGTGAAAAGGTCGAGATAGCCGATCCTGCTACCCATAAAGTGATTGGCAGTGTGCCGGTAATGGGCACGACAGAAACCAAAGCGGCGATAACGGCGGCCGAGAAAGCCCTTCCTGCATGGCGTGCGTTAACGGCTAAAGAACGCGGCGCAAAACTGAATCGCTGGTTTGAGCTATTACTTGAACATCAAGACGATTTAGCACTGATGATGACTACGGAGCAAGGCAAGCCGCTAGCAGAAGCGAAAGGTGAGGTCGTTTATGCTGCCTCATTTATTGAATGGTTCGCCGAAGAAGCTAAGCGCGTTTATGGCGATACGATCCCAGGCCATCAAGGTGATAAGCGTTTGATGGTGATTAAGCAAAGCGTTGGCGTCACCGCAGCGATTACGCCGTGGAACTTTCCTGCTGCGATGATCACTCGTAAAGCTGCCCCAGCATTAGCGGCGGGTTGCACTATGGTGGTAAAACCTGCGCCGCAAACGCCCTTTACCGCATTGGCACTTGCAGAGCTTGCCGAGCGTGCAGGCATTCCTGCTGGAGTCTTTAGCGTGGTTACAGGCGATGCAATTGCCATAGGTAATGAGCTTTGTGCTAACCCTGTGGTGCGAAAATTGTCTTTCACTGGCTCGACGCCAGTGGGTATTAAGCTGATGCAGCAATGCGCGCCGACACTTAAGAAAATGTCACTCGAGCTTGGCGGTAACGCGCCATTTATCGTATTTAACGATGCTGACATCGATGCGGCGGTCGAAGGGGCTATGATTGCTAAGTATCGTAACGCAGGGCAAACCTGCGTGTGTGCAAACCGTATCTATGTCCAAGAGGGTGTATATGATGAGTTTGCCCAGAAGCTAGCCAGCGCAGTGGCTAAGTTGAAGGTCGGCCTTGGCACCGATGCTGGCGTTACCACTGGTCCACTGATTAACAGTGATGCCGTGGCTAAGGTACAAAGACATCTTGAAGATGCGCTTTCGAAAGGCGCGACATTGGTTACAGGGGGCAAACTGGCGAGCTTAGGTGGCAACTTCTTTGAGCCAACGATTGTCACCAATGTTGATAAAAGCATGTTAGTCGCTAAAGAGGAAACCTTTGGCCCACTGGCACCTTTATTTAAATTCTCTGATGTTGATGATGTGATTAAGCAAGCTAACGACACCGAGTTTGGTTTAGCCGCCTATTTTTATGGCCGCGATATCTCACTGGTATGGAAAGTCTCTGAAGCACTTGAATACGGTATGGTGGGTGTCAATACAGGGCTTATCTCGACTGAAGTAGCACCATTTGGCGGTATAAAAGCCTCTGGACTTGGCCGTGAAGGTTCGAAATTTGGTATCGAAGAGTACCTGGAGATGAAGTATATCTGTATGTCAGTTTAATACCTGTTTTTATGATGATGTCACTAAAAGCGCACTTTCAACGGATTGGGATTAAGAGGAAGTTATTATGACAACTAATGAGTCACTTATGGTGCGCCGCCAGGCCGCGGTTGCTAATGGTGTGGGCCAAATTCATCCTATTTACACTCAGCGCGCCGACAATGCTACGGTCTGGGATGTCGAAGGACGTGAGTTTATCGACTTTGCTGGAGGCATTGCGGTGCTTAATACCGGCCACCTGCATGATAAAGTCAAAGCCGCGGTAGCTGAGCAGTTAGAGCTGTTTTCTCATACTTGCTTTATGGTGCTGGGTTATGAGAATTATATTCAAGTCTGCGAGAAGCTTAATCAGCTTGTGCCTGGCGATTTTGCTAAGAAAACAGCGCTATTTACCAGTGGCTCAGAGGCGGTTGAGAATGCCGTGAAAGTGGCTAGGGCTCACACCAAACGCAGCGGTGTTATCGCCTTTACCTCGGGCTATCATGGCCGCACTATGGCGGCATTAGCCTTAACAGGTAAAGTTGCCCCTTACAGTAAAGGCATGGGGTTGATGTCGGCGAATGTATTTAGAGCCGAGTTTCCCTGTGCGCTGCATGGAGTGAGTGATGACGATGCTATCGCATCGATTGAACGCATCTTTAAGAACGATGCAGAGCCTGATGATATCGCTGCCATCATTATTGAACCGGTACAAGGCGAAGGCGGTTTTTATCACACCTCAGTAGCGTTCATGCAGCAATTACGTCAGCTATGCGATAAGCACGGCATTATGTTGATCGCCGATGAGGTTCAAACTGGTGCAGGACGTACCGGTACCTTTTTTGCTATGGAGCAGATGGGAGTAGCGGCAGATATCACGACCTTTGCGAAATCTATTGCTGGAGGCTTCCCGCTCTCAGGTATTACAGGTAGTGCTGAAGTGATGGACTCTATTGGTGCGGGCGGCTTAGGCGGCACCTATGGTGGTAGTCCGTTAGCCTGCGCTGCAGCACTTGCCGTGATAGAAGTGTTTGAAGAGGAGAAACTGCTACAAAGAGCGAATGCACTTGGGGCGAAGCTTAAGGCGTCGCTCAAAGCGATGGCGGAAGCGCATCAGCAAATCGTTGATGTACGTGGTCTTGGCGCCATGATCGCAGTGGAGCTTATGCAAGACGGTAAACCTGCACCAGAGTATTGCGCTCAAATGCTCAAAGAAGCGCGAGATAGAGGGCTTATTTTGTTGTCTTGTGGAACCTATGGCAATGTACTGCGAATTTTAGTGCCACTGACTGCGCCAGATGAGCAAGTTGATAAGGGGCTTGAGATTATTCGTAGTTGTTTTGATGTGGTATTAAAATCGAGTTAAGCCAGTAAGATAAGTTAATTATTTCGGCTGAGCAAAAATTGCTAATAATCCGAGTTTAGTTTCTAAGCTCGGATTTTTTATACGTTAAATCTAGCGCTACTTAACCATTAGCGCTATTTGACCACTAGTACTGGGCAGTGAGCTTTACAGACAACATCTTCGGTAGTATTGGGATTGAGAAAGTGAGCAAGCCCTGTGCGGCCATGACTTGCCATAACTATCATGCCAACATCCAGCTTTTCAGCGGTCAATAAAATTTGTTCTACAGGGTGGCCATGGCAAATAGCACTTTCAAAAGACAGAGTATCATCGAGAGTGGTGATAAACTGCTTCATTTTCTCGGCAGCCTCTTTTTCCATTCTCTCGATCAGATCATCGGGTGACACCGCTAACACACGGGTATATTTATCACCAAAGGGTTTATCGACAACATGTAAAAGGCAGATCCCAACTTTATAAAACGTGGCCATTTCTATGGCGTAGCCTATTGCATGAGATGCTGTTTCTGAAAAGTCGGTTGGGCAAAGGATCTGTTTTGTTCGCATAACATTCTCTTGTTTAATACAGGTTTAATACAGGTATAAATTATAAAGTGATAGCGTTAAAAGCATGGATTACACCGCTTATTACGTCACGCTAAATCCTTGCTACTTTAAATATAGGCGCTGTGTGCTAGTGAGCAAATACTCAGTCTATGTAATCCCTCATATTTGTACCCCCTTGCCTATGTAACAAGGCTTTATTTTTGCTCAGCCTCTATTTGTTAGCTTCTGCTTAAGATGTTTTGAACTCGATTGACCACTAACCCAAAAGCCACTACTGTAAACTCAACGATTGCGATGCCTACGAACATTGAAAATAGTGCAGGCACATGTCTTATAAAATCCATAAAGACCTCTAAAAAATAGTTGATACAAGCTGATACGTTCGCATAAATATCCCACAGAAATTAGCCGATAGTTTTGATTCAGTTCACAAAAATATAAGCCTTAACTATTGTTAATCTTGTACTTTATGCTTGCAACTCGATGTGGGTTAGCGCTAGGTAAACGCTTTTAAATATGGGTTACAGGTTTAATGGCATTGTGCATTTATGATTAGCGAGTGAACTTTTTGGCAACAAAGTCCGTAATGGCTTTGCAATAATATTTATGGATTTTGTGGAAAATCAAGCAAGACCGACTAGTTTCAATAAGGTGCTATAGAAGATAAGGGACTGCTTATGAACCGACTACCCCTCCTACTAATACTCGTATTTTGGACAGTAACCGCATCTGCGGACTATGACCCCAATTTTATTATTGGTAAAGAGAAAGCCAGAGTATGTATGACTTGCCATGGTGAGGATGGGATCTCAACTATCGATCTGTATCCCAATTTACGTGGTCAAAAAATGCAGTATCTAATTTCAGCATTGAATGATTATCAAACAAAACAGCGAACCAGTGGTTTGGCTATTTTGATGCAGCAGCAAGCAGATACTCTCACCGAACAGGATAAAAAGGATATTTCATATTATTACTCCGTGTTGGGTACACAAAAGGGAAAGGAGTAGGCAATGCAAGCTAGCACTGAGCTTTATGATGCAAACTATGATGTAAAAGTTGTCCGTTACTTTATTGTGGCCTCTGTTGCGTGGTCAATTTTTGGCATGTTCATTGGTTTGGTCTTAGCCGCTCAGCTTTACTGGCCTGCACTTAACTTTGACTCTGAATATTTTCAATTTGGTCGGTTACGTCCAGTGCACACTCAGGGGGTTATTTTCGGTTTTGTCGTTAATGTTTTGATGGGAACCTCACTCTACATAGTGCAAAGAACTGGTCAGACCAAATTATTTAATCGAAGTCTTTCTTGGATGGTATTTTGGGGCTGGCAATTAGTCCTATTATTAGCCGTTATCACTCTGCCTCTGGGCTACACCACCACTAAAGAATACGCCGAACTAGAGTGGCCTATCGATCTACTTATCGTACTGGTATGGGTACTCTATGCCGTGTTGTTTTTTGGCACAATAGCGATACGAAATGTAAAGCATATCTTTGTTTCCAACTGGTTTTATGGCGCTTTCATTATTGTCATCGCTCTGATTTTTATCATTAATAACTTGGCGTTGCCTGCATCCTTTATGAAGTCTTATCCCGTTTATGCCGGAGCGCAGGACGCGATAGTTCAGTGGTGGTGGGGGCATAACGCAGTCGGCTTTTTATTAACTGCTGGCATCATCGGAATGAATTACTACTTTATTCCAAAGGTTGCAGAGCGACCTATCTATTCGTATCGCCTTTCCATTATTCACTTTTGGGGCTTAGTCGGTTTTTATACCTGGGCTGGCACCCATCATCTTATCTATTCATCTGTACCGGTTTGGGTGCAAAATATTGGCATAGTCATGTCGCTCATTTTGTTCTTACCGTCATGGGCCGGGGCATTTAATAGCGCCATGACGTTATTGCAAAACAAGGCAAAGCTAAAAAAGGATTACATAATGTGGTTCTTTATGTCAGCGATTTTCTATTACTGCTTGGCGACATTCGAAGGCCCACTTTTAGCCATACGTTGGTTTAACATGTTGGCCCACAATACCGAGTGGGTGATTGGTCACGTTCATTCAGGTGCCCTTGGCTGGGTCGCCATGTCAGCGATTGCGGTGTTCTATTACTTTATACCAAAGCTATGGAATAAGCGTGAACTGTGGTCCAGTCGATTGGTTAAGTGGCACTTCTGGCTTGCTCACCTTGGGGTTGCTTTGTATGCCATCGCCTTATGGGTGGCAGGTATTGGTGAAGGTTATATGTGGCTAGCCCAGCTAGAAAATGGCTCATTAGCCTATAGCTTTGTAGAGGCTATGGACTTTAAAGCACCTTGGTTGCTCATGCGATTTATTGGTGGTGCCTGCTTTGTACTTGGCTTATTACTGATGGCGTTGAATCTATATAAAACGGTGTCGACAAAGGTGGAGGGTCATGAACATGTTCAGTAAGGACTTTACTCAATCTGTGGTCATCCTCATTTTAGCGACAACCTTGGTGGCGAGTTTTTCTATACTCGTACTTATTGTGCCTAGCTTAGCGCGTACAGATGAGCTGCGGGCTGAGTCATTAGCTAAACCCTTAACGGCCGTGCAATCTGCAGGGCGAGATGTGTACATTAGCGAAGGTTGTCATGTGTGCCATACCCAGATGGTGCGTGATATAGCGCCTGAAGTGAAACGAGATGGTAGAGCCAATAAGGAAGCCGATGACATTTATGAATTTCCAAGTCTTTGGGGATCAAAGCGCACGGGACCGGATCTCACCAATATTGGGCGCAAGTATTCAGCGCAATGGCAACGGCTTCACCTTATTAACCCTCGAAGAGTCGTTCCTACATCCATCATGCCTGCTTATCCCTGGTTATTTGAACAAGTACTGAGTGGAGATGCGATTGAAGGGAAGATGCGCACCTTGCAAACTTTAGGTGTGCCTTACACTGACAATGAGATAGAAGGCGCTCGTATAGCGGTGAGAGGTGTGACTAAAGGGGAGGCTTTAATTCAGTATTTGCAAAGCCTAGGACAAGATACAGCCAGCGATCAGGAGCGATAACATGACTGCTTTCTGGAACATTTGGGCCGTTGGGTTAACATTGTTATTTCTTGGCATCATGGGATTCGTGATCTTTAAGTACTGGCGCAACAATAAGAGTGCTGACAAAGATAAAACGATTGATACATTCGATGGCATTGACGAAAACGATGCGCCGCCCCCCCGTATACTTTTTATCGCTTATTTAGCAGCCTTTGCTATTGCAGCTGTTTTTTTAGTTTTGTACCCAGGCCTAGGTAATTGGCAAGGGGCGATGGGGTGGAAGCAAAGTGATGATGCGCTTAGTTCGCCAACCACAGACTTAGAAATCGAAATGGTGCCGTTAACGGATAAAAGTTTATTGGCCCTTGCGAGTAATAAAACGGTGACTATTAGTGGTAAATCATTGTTTGAAAACCACTGTGCTGCTTGCCATATTACTAATGCACAGGGGCAAAAGAGCTTTCCAAACCTTATTGATAATGAATGGCTCTATGGTGGCTCTCAAAGTGACATTTTACATTCTATTAAAAAAGGTCGAAATGGAGCCATGCCTGGATGGAAAGGTATTTTGTCAGAAGACCAAATTACCAAGATGGCCTATTACATAGCATCACTGCAACCGCTGCGTCGCAACCTAGACGCACCGCAAATTAAAATTGATTTAGGCAAAGACATTTTTGCCGAAAATTGCTCAAGTTGTCATGGTGATGGCACTGTGGCAAATATTCAAATTGGTGCCCCGCTGTTAAACGACGCAATTTGGTTACATGGCGGGAGTATTGAAGAGATTATATTCACTATCGAGTATGGCCTTAACAACGTGATGCCAGCATTTGAAGGGCAGCTTACTGAGGACGAAATATTAGCTATTGGTGCCTATATCACTGAGCAGCGCCTTGATTATGATGCCAAGCTTGCAGCGCTCGACCCCGCGTCCGTTAAACGTGGAGAGTACCTCATTAACGCTGGTGACTGTGTAGCATGCCACAGCTCAGAAGGCGGAGAGCGTTTTGCTGGTGGACTGCCGTTTAAGACGCCATTTGGAACGATTTATTCAACTAATATCACCCCTCACGTAATCTTTGGTATTGGTAGTGATGATTATGCGAACTTTAAGGCGGCTTTGTTTGATGGTAAAGGCAAACATGGTTATTTGTATCCTGCAATGCCTTACACCTCTTATCAATATTTAAAAGAGCAAGATACCCAAGACTTATGGAGTTACCTGCAGTCCATCACCGCGGTATCCAGGCAAGATGATAAGAACGAGATGATATTCCCCTCTAATATTCGCACAGGTTTGCTGGCTTGGAACTTAGTCTTTATGGATACTAAACCGCTGTCTTATGAACCGCCAAAACATGTCGACCTCAATAAACAGGAGTTAGCGCAGTGGCAGCGCGGCAAATACTGGGTAATGGGTTTGGGCCATTGTAGTGAATGCCATACTCCCCGTAATATTGCCCAAGCGTTGATCCCTGAACGAATATTTCAAGGTAACTTGATTGATGGCTGGAATGCACCAGATATTAGCGCTAAAGAACTTTACCAAGATAGGTGGGATATCGATTCGCTAACCGATTTTCTGCACACAGGCCATTCATCAAAAGGCTCAGCGTTCGCGGGAATGGCGGATGTGGTAAAAAATAGTACCAGCTTAATGACTCGTGATGATATTGAAACTATTGCTCGCTATTTGCTGGTGGGTGATGAGCATAACACTATCCCTAATGACACCAAGCAACTAAACCCAAGTGGCTTTACGCCGGAGGTATACAAGGATAAGCAGTTAAACTCCTATAGTCTATATGCTGAGACCTGTGGTGCCTGCCACGGTGAGGACGGTAAAGGCCGAGATCCCATAGCACCAACGCTATTAAATAACGGCATTATTATGCATAGCGACCCCTTTAACACCATAGCCGTGACTATTCGTGGCTTATCACCGACATATTTGGAAGAGGGTCGTAACTTTATGCCGATGACTAGCTTCCAAAACATACTTACTGATACCCAGCTAGCGGAGCTGATCACTTTTGTTCGCCATTATTTAGGTGATAGAAAAGAGCCAGTAACCGCAGAGCAAGTTAAAGCGGTGCGTAAGGAGTTAGAGAAAGCGGGTTATGCTGGAAATCTGCATACCACACCAGATATGTATGATCATAAAGATGCAGATATTAATATTAATTAGCATGAGCTGTGGCTGAGCTAAATAATTGCAATGATGACTGTAGCGGGTTATCAGAGTGTCTAATTAAAATAGGTTTTTGAATGAGTGCCACATCCAACCTGGGGGCACTCACCGTTAGATATGCTTAAATAGCCCCTTGTTCAAAGTAGAAGTTCACCACCAAAGTCACTTAAATTTACTTAATTGGTCCATCAATGGCATTTCTTTCTTGCTGATATGAGCGGCACTTCTCAACTACCTCCATTTATGTTTTCTACAATTACTGCTTGAAGTGGAAGCTTGATGTTTAGTGTACCTATAGATTATGTACCGCTAGGTTGATAGATAGGCACAAGTTTAAAGTAATGCTATTACATGCAGTTAAAGGAGTTGTTATGTCTAGGTTTGAAAACAAAGTTGCGCTTGTTTTAGCTGGTGCACAGGGGATAGGTAGAGCCTGCAGCCTACTGTTAGGAGCTCAAGGGGCAACAGTGTACGTTGCAGATTGGGATGTTGAGCAAGCTAAAGCCACAGCAAGTGAGATCAACGCTAATAATGGTCAAGCGATTGGCTTATTTTTTAACGCTTTTGATAATGACTCTTACCCACCTTTAATAGAATCTATTTTGAAGGATAAAGGGCAGATTGATATATTGGTCAATAACTTCGGTGGTGTAGATTTAAAGTTAGATAAAGACCTTGCACACACTGAAGTGACTGATTGGGAGAAAAACATTCTCGCGAATATTAATAGCGTATTTATCCCTTCAAAAGCAGTGATCCCAACGATGGTGAAAAATGGCGGTGGAAGTATTGTTAATATCTCATCGCTTTCATCATTAAGTGCAGAAATGTCGAGTATTGCCTATGGTACAGCCAAAAGTGCCATCAATCATATGACTCGCCAGATAGCGATTCAATATGCAAATTACGGTATTCGTTGTAATGCCGTTTTACCCGGAATGATTGCCACCGATGCGGTGAAGAAAAATTTAAACCAAGAGTTTATTGATAACTTCTTGGCTACCCAGCCAATTAAGCGCATGGGTAAACCTAACGATATTGCCAATGCCGTTAGCTTTTTAGCGAGTGAAGAGGCGGGCTTTATCACAGGAGTATGCCTACCGGTAACTGGTGGGATGAATATCGCCACAGCTCGTTACTACTTTGATGCAGATAAGGTGCAGTTTTAACTCATTAAGAGTTAAGGGAGATACTTATAGGTGGGATAGGTGATTTATGCTAAACCGCTGCCTAGCCAGACTTAAACCTTGATGAGCTGCAAGGGATAATCTTTGAAAGGCGTATACCGTAAGGTATACGCCTTTTTGTTTGTATTGCTTAAACAGGTTTATTGTTTGAAGAGTCAGTTAGAGTCGAAAATTTGAACCGAGAAGGAAAAGGATTAGTATTGAAAGTGCACCCCTTTTGCACTGGGTTGCATAGTTATGTGTGAGATGTGCGATATGTGTGCGATGGGGTCTAAGTTCAAAACTAGCAAAATAGCAGTTCTTGAATTTCAGGTACATAAAAGCCCATTGAATCAATGGGCTTCTTCGTTTTAAATTGGTGGATTCTTACAGACTTGAACTGCATGAATTGATGATGATTATAGTTTCTGTTGTTAGTCGTAATTTTCTGCAGATACAAAAAAGCCTACACAAGGTAGGTTTCTTCGTTTTAAATTGGTGGATTCTTACAGACTTGAACTGCATGAATTGATGACGATTATAGTTTCTGTTGTTAGT
>NZ_JBRILT010000051.1:0-33694 GCF_052977065.1 Shewanella sp. 125m-1 | reverse complement strand
TTAAAAACACTCGGATTTTGCCATCTTATAAAGATCGGTCAACCGATCAATAAACTGCTAAATGATCGGCATTACAGTCACTTGACTGGCTTTTTTATACCTATAGCTTAAATTCGATTCAGATTAGGCCTCTTCAGCTGTAATCTCAATTTCACCTTTGCCTTTGGTTTTTACAATAATCAAACCGGCAATGATCAAGGTTGATACAATACCTGCAACAGTCGAGATAGTCATAGGAAGACCTGCCCCTAGAGTTGGCGAGCTTAGTAAGAAGCTAATCACAACTGTGGTCATAAATATCGCTGGAGCAGTACAGATCCAGTGGAATTTATTATGACGAAGTAGATAAGCTGAAGCTGTCCATAACATCATAACGGCAGTGGCTTGGTTTGCTACACCGAAGTAGCGCCAAATAACACCAAAGTCGACTTGAGTCAGCAAAGCGCCAGCTGCAAACAATGGGATAGCAAACATTAAACGCTTTGGCAGTTCTGTTTGTGGCATCTTGAAAAACTCAGCCAAGATCAGACGTGCGCTACGGAAGGCTGTGTCACCAGAGGTAATCGGTAATACGATAACGCCTAATACTGCTAAGAATCCACCTACTGCGCCTAGAAGACCAGTTGACGCTTCATAAACCACGTTTGCAGGGTTACCCGCCATGCCAGCGTTTAGACCTTCAACACCCCCGAAGAATGATAATGCAATTGCACACCAGATCAGCGCGATAATACCTTCACCAATCATGGCGCCAAAAAACACGAAGCGGCCATTTGATTCGTTTTCAACACAGCGCGCCATTAGCGGTGACTGCGTTGCGTGGAAACCTGAAATAGCGCCACAAGCGATGGTAATAAACAGTGCAGGCCATAATGGCATATCGTTCGGGTTAAGGTTAGTTAGGAAGTCACCCACTTCAACGCCAGGTAATAAGCTGTGTTCGCTTGAAACGATTAATGCGATTGTCAGGCCGACAGACATAAACACTAATAGCGCACCAAAGAACGGGTATAAGCGACCAATAATCTTGTCTACTGGAACGATAGTTGCGATTAAATAATAGAAGAAGATGATGCCAACGAAAATGCTCAAATCCCAGCCTGTCAGCTTAGCTAAAAGTCCCGCAGGCGCTGAGATAAATACCACACCAACTAAAAGTAGTAAGATAATCGCAAACACGTTCATAAAGTGCTTAGCACCTTTACCTAGGTATTTACCGGCAAGGCTTGGTACTGACTCACCATTATTGCGAACTGATAGCATACCTGAAAAGTAATCGTGTACGGCACCTGCAAAAATACAACCGAGTACAATCCAAAGCATTGCCGCGGGGCCATAAAGAGCACCTAAGATAGGGCCAAAGATTGGGCCTACACCTGCAATATTGAGTAACTGAATAAGGTAAACTTTACCTTTTGACATAGGCACATAATCAACACCGTCAGTCTTGGTAAACGCAGGGGTTTGACGCTTTGCATTGATGCCAAACACTTTTTCGACAAATGCACCATAAATAAAATAGCCACCGATCAACAGACCGACACACAGAAAAAACCAGGTCATAATATTAACTCGCTCAACGTAGAATGGCTCGGAGTGTAAACATATTTATGACTTCAGAAAGTGGCAAATGGCTAAGCGGTCAAATAGCTAAGGTTAGCGGTAATATGCTGACCTTAGCGGTTGAACTTTTTATCTCTATTGTACGGAAGTGCTATTTATCTCAAGGCCTATTGAAAACCAAATAGTTGTTTTAGCTGCTTTAAATAGCGCCTTGATACAGGAACTTTGGCGCCTGAGCGTGTAGTGACTTCAGCGCCAGCTTCTTGGATTTCGATTTCAGCAATGGCTGATGGGGCAATTAAATACTGTCTGTGGCAGTAGAGTAATGAGGTTTTTTCGGCTAACACTCTTAATGTCATATGGGTATGAACAAGCTCATTGGCTGTCGCAACATGGACTCCGCTCATATCGCTGTAAATATACTGCACAGAATCTGTTGCAACGACCTTTAATTTGTTACCGCAAAAACAAGGAATATGCTCAAGTTTCTCACTGGTAATTGGGCTCAGTTGTTTTGGTGTCAGATCTTTACGTAATCGTGCCAAGGTATTAATAAAGCGAGTATCATCAATCGGCTTTAACAAGTAATCAAAGGCCTGCTTTTCGAAGGCTGTGATGGCATATTCATCAAAAGCCGTTACAAATACGATTCTAGGAAGATCATCGGGGTCGAGCATCGCTGCGAGTTCAAGCCCAGATATTTTAGGCATTTGAATATCTAAGAAGACCAGCTGTGGCTTTAATTTGGTTATGGCTTGTATCGCCTCTACGGCGTTACTACATTGAGCTAATATTTCAAAGTCTGGTTCATTCTCAAGGAGTATCGCCAGCTCATCTCTGGCATAGGGTTCATCGTCGACTATGATGCAGCTAATCATGGTTTATGCTCCTATTATCGGTAGATGAATACTGATAGTTGTGAATTTATTGGGCTCAAACTGAGCGTTAATACCAAACTGTGCGCCAAACATATTTTGAATACGTTTATCGACAATATTCATGCCTAAACCTTCGCTATTGGTTTTTGGCTGATAAAGCCCTGCATTATCTGTGACTGACAGTAGGATGGTGTCATCAGCTAATCGCTCACCTGTTACAGTGATCACACCCGGCTCCAGCATGTTTGAAGTGCCATGTTTTACCGCATTCTCAATAATGGGCTGTAGGGTAAAAGCTGGGAGCTTGTGATGGAGCAAAGGCTCTGGAATATCGATGTTAACTGTCAGCTTATCGATAAAACGCGCTTTCTCAATGGTTAAGTACGAATCGATGTGCTCAAGTTCATCGGCGATACTAATTAGCCCAGTAGTCCGCTTTAGATTGATCCGTAAAAACTGAGATAGATTTTGGATCAATTGGCGCGCCGTAGCGGGATCGCGGCGAATGATGGCTGCGATGGTATTTAATGCATTGAATAAAAAGTGCGGATTAACTTGTGCTTGTAAGAGTTTTAGTTCCGACTGAACTAATAGGTTTTGCTGCGCAGCAAAGCGCCCATAAAGGATCTGGTTTGATAATAGTCGTCCTAAGCCTTCGCCTAGGGTTCGGTTGATATTTAAAAATAGCTTCTTCTTGGGCTCATAAAGTTTGATCGTGCCGATAACTTTAGCATCAGATCTTAGTGGGATCACCAAGCAGGAACCTAGTTGGCAGTTGCCGGAAATAGAACATGAATAGGGCATGTTGACGCCATCTGCAAACATAACTCTGTCTTGCTCAATGGCATCTTGAGTCATTTTTGAAGAGATGGGGGTGCCAGCGATATGATGGTCATCGCCTATGCCGATAAAAGCTAGCAATTTATCGGTATCGGTAATCGCCACTGCACCAACTTGTGTTTCCTGTTTTACTATCTGTGCGACTTGTTTACTGGTTTCTTCATTAAAGCCAGTCGATAGAATACCTACGCTTCGTTCTGCAATGCGCAGAGATTGAGTTGAAAAAACCGATGACATCTTGTCGTACATGGCTTTTTGATCGCGGATAATACTCATAAATAATGCCGCGCCAATTGAATTGATAAGTAACATTGGCAGTGCAATTTGTTCAACCAGTATCCACGCATCACCAAATGGCTTTGCTACCGATAAAATAACCAACATCTGCATTACTTCAGCGGCAAACGTAATGATGCACACCATTAATGGAGAGTAGATTAATTCTTGATGGCCTATCTTGCGTAAATAATAGCTAAAAAGTCCCGCGGATAAACCCTCTAGTGTAGTTGATATGGCACATGCTAAGTCGGTAAAACCGCCCATACTGTAACGGTGTAAGCCGCCAGTAAGGCCAACGAGAAAACCTGTTACTGGCCCACCGAGTAAGCCACCCAACACGGCACCCATCGCTCGGGTATTAGCAATAGCATCATTAGTTTGCTCACCAAAGTAGGTAGCCATGATGCAAAAGCCTGAGAAAATGAAGTAGATATAGACTTTGTGAGGTAAACGAGTCGCCGCTTCGGTGAAGACTTTAAATAAGGGCGTTTTACTCACAAGGTAGACAATAACCATATACAGGCTCATCTGTTGTGTAAGTAACAAAATTAGCGACATGAAAGACTCACTTTAAATAGTAATGTGATTTTAGCTACAGAGGCTGGGTTATTATTGATGTCCCTGCCGCGGGATAGTTTACGCGGTTTATGCAAAATCAAATACTCAATATAATGTGCACTAAGCCTATTTTTCTACAAAAATTTAGTTGTAATGGCGTGAGTGCAAAGTAGGTCAAAGTTTTGTTATCTCAGATAGCGTATAAAGTGCTTAATATATACATCTTAATGTAGAGGCAATATGTCAGGATCTATTCATGGTCACCAAGTAATGGAGCTAATGCTTGCTCACGGTCAATCATTAACGAAAGAAGCGCTTAAAGCACTTATGCACAAAGAGTTTGGTGAGCAGGTTCATTATCATACATGCTCGGCTCAAGAGATGAATGCTGATGAATTAATTGCTTTTCTTGAGAAGAAGGGCAAGTTTATTCATTCTGAAAACGGTATAGAAACAGCTGCTGATAGGATTTGTAATCACTAGCTCTATGCTTTGAATAGACATTACATACTAAAAAGCCTGCTTATGCAGGCTTTTTAGTATGTAATACCGATTATTCGAGTGCGGTCACAATGGTTTACGCTTTGCTTTCACCACGCGCACTCTTCAACCCATAGAACTAAAATAACTGCAAAGCAACGTGAAAATGGCCATTATCTAAAGGCTGACAACGGCATACTTGACCCTTAATGGTATTTTCATTGTCTTTATCGTTATTAAAAGTAATAGCGATTAATGTACCAGTAGGCATCGCTTGCTGGCATTGAAGTAGGGCACCTTTTCGAGATAAATCGATGCAAATTGCCTCGGACGGCTTAGTTACAACGGTAACGTCGCTCTGCAGTGTAATAACGACTTTTTCGTTTTCCATATCAACCCGTGCAGAGTTGCGTCTCTCTTCCCGATAGCTTTCCATTTCTGCTCATCCTTTACCGCGTAGTTATGCCTCATCTTAAAGGGGACAATGAGATAATTAAAGTGATTATTACTAAGATGCAGTGAGACAAAGGGGGATGCTATACAAGATAGACGGCGATTAAAAAGATAACCGCAGCGGTTGTTGGGTGTTTTTATACTGATAGGTACTATTAGCGTTGACTGCTGATTAAATGTTACGTTAACGAGTCATTTGATGAAAGAATACCCGAAGCGTGGCTTCGGGCATGTGTATTATAAGTCGTCTTCTTTACGACGTGGGTAGGGCAATTTGAGCTGGCCCCATCGAATAATGATAACCGTTGCGGCAAGTATTAATGTGGCGACGGCAATACCCACAATTCTCCAATCATCCATGGCCTTCATATCTAAGATTAGATAACGGGCTAGTGCAACAATGGCAATATACAATGGCATACGGATGGGCAATTTACCTGATTCAGCGTAATGCGACACCATTGCCAATACTTCGAGATAAATAAACAACAATAATAGGTCGGCAAGTGCTACGGCACCAACCTCAAAGATGTGTTTAATTTCTTGGCCAATTGCCACAACTGTGGCGATTGCGATAATGATTAATACGAGATGTTCAATGGCTTTGATGCTTGTAATGCCATATTTTCGATACATTTTATCCATGATGCTCCCTAATGCAGTCGTTTGATAAAGGGTATCAGCAAATCAAAGAAATGTGACATTATCAATGTGACGTCATTCACAATTGCGTTTGAAAAACTTATTGGTTCTTCCCACTCTGTCACAGGCTGCTGTCAACTTCATAACAACTGCTATATTAACGAAGCTATTTAGTAAACATAGCAGCAAAATGGGTACACATGTCGTTGTTGTTATAGTGTTTAGGAAATAGCCTGCGGACGCTTTAATTCGCGGCGAAAAATGGGCATAAAAAAACCGCCTTAAAAAGACGGTTTTTATTATCAACTTAAGATGAATTAACGCTTAAGTGCTTCGCTCAATAGTGGGCGGAATGTCTTAACAAGTGCAGTGGTCGTCTTTGGAGTACCAGCAACAATGTTACCTGACACTAGGTAGTTGTGATTACCAGTAAAGTCAGTAACAGTACCGCCAGCTTCACGTACGATTAGATCGCCAGCAGCGATATCCCATGGCTTAAGACCAATTTCAAAGAAACCATCTAAACGGCCAGCAGCAAGGTATGCAAGATCAAGTGCTGCAGAACCGCCACGACGTAGGTCAGCAGACTGAGCAAATACAGCTGCAAACAGCTTCATGTAAGTTTCTGTGTGTTGCTTAGCTTTGAATGGGAAACCAGTACCAATAATAGTTTCGCTTAATTCATTGTTCTTAACACGGATGCGGAAATCGTTAAGTTTAGCGAATTTACCACGAACAGCAGAGAACAACTCGTCACGAATAGGATCGTAAACAACAGCGACTTCGGTTTTACCTTTAAACTGCATCGCGATAGATACAGCAAAGTGAGGAATACCTCTTACGAAGTTATTAGTGCCATCCAGAGGGTCAACAATCCATACGTAATCTTTATTAGTTCCTTTGTTCTCACCAGTCTCTTCACCAATAATAGTGTGGTCTGGGTAAGCTTTGCGGATCTGATACGTGATTGCAGCTTCAGCTTCCTTGTCTACGTTAGTTACGTAGTCGTTAACACCTTTCGAGGTGACTTCTATACGGTCTAGTTCCGCATAGGCGCGGACAATAGTTTGGCCGGCAGCGCGAGCAGCGCGCACAGCAATGGTATGCATTGGAAGCATTGCAAATCCCCTGGATGTAAAAGAACGGATATAAATTATCGGAGGCGGATTATACCCGATTTGACGGTTATATCAAATGCTGATTTTTGTATAAGCAAAATGAGTCGCTTGTGGTAACATTCTTTCACGTGTTCTCTCAGAAAAATAAGTAGTTTCATGCTCAGCAATATTCGCGTCGTTCTTGTCGGTACTTCCCACCCAGGGAATATAGGTTCTACAGCCCGTGCTATGAAAACCATGGGGTTATCCACTTTATATCTTGCTGAGCCAAAGGTTGAGCCAGATGGTCATTCGATCGCGTTAGCGGCTGGTGCATCGGATATTCTAAAGCATGCGATTACCGTAGGCTCAGTAGAAGAAGCCATTGCAGATTGTAGCTTAGTGATTGCAACAAGTGCTCGTAGCCGTACCTTAGACTGGCCGATGCTTGAGCCACGTGAAGCGGGTGAGAAATTAGTCGGCTCAGCATTAACCGGCCCTGTAGCTATCGTGTTTGGACGTGAAAATAACGGCCTAACGAATGAAGAGCTACAGCGCTGTGATTATCATGTTGCTATTCCTGCTAACCCAGAATACACCTCATTGAACCTGGCACAAGCAGTGCAGATTATCTGTTATGAGGCACGGGTAGCCCATCTTGCGCAAGTGCAAAGTAGCGCAGAGCCTGTTCAAACTGTTGATAGTGAGGACACTCTAGTTGATTTTCCATCATCAAAAGAGCGTGAAAACTTCTATGAGCACTTAGAAAATACATTACTAGCCACTAACTTTATTGTTAAAAACCATCCTGGCCATGTAATGATGAAGTTACGTCGTTTATTTAGCCGTACGCGTATTGAGCGTCAAGAGATGAACATCTTGCGCGGGATATTGACCTCGATTGATAAAGTCGTTGCCAAAAATGAGACCAAAGATAAGTAAACAGCGTTAAGCAAAGGAAGTAGCTAAATGGGTGTTATCGCAAGATTGAAAGACGACATAGCCTCTATTTACCATAGAGATCCTGCAGCAAACGGGACGATTGAAATTTTATTCAATTACCCGGGAATGCAGGCAATTTGGATCCACAGGGTGAGCCATAAACTCTGGGTCAGAAATTGGCGACTTTCGGCGCGATGTTTATCCACTTTCTCTCGATGGTTAACGGGTGTAGAAATACACCCTGGAGCGACCATTGGTGATCGCTTCTTTATTGATCATGGTATGGGAGTTGTGATTGGTGAAACGGCTAATATTGGCAACGACTGTACGCTATACCATGGGGTAACGTTAGGTGGTACAACTTGGCAATCAGGTAAGCGCCACCCAACTTTAGGTAATAATGTGGTGATCGGTGCGGGGGCTAAGGTCTTAGGACCTATCACTATGAATGACGGCGCACGCGTTGGTTCCAATTCTGTAGTGGTTAAAGATGTTCCTGCTGATACCACAGTGGTGGGAATTCCTGGCCGCGTCGTTGCGTCGCCATCCGCTCAGTCTAAAGAGACATCCCAGCGCCGCACTGAAATGGCTAAAAAGTATGGTTTCGATGCCTACGCGGTATCGCCAGATAATCCTGATCCGGTTGCTAATGCTATTGGTCAAATGTTAGATCATATGCATTTGATGGACTCTAAAGTTCAAGAAGTCTGCCAGGCTGTACAAACTTTGGGCGGAAGCGTCTGTACTGAAAAATTACCAGAGCTCGATGTGGAAGATTTTAATGATGCAGAAATTGCGGCAGCGCAGAAGCGTCAGAAGTCTTTAGATGAGTTTGATCCCATTATCTAGAATAATGTGCGTTTAAAATCTTAAATGTCATTGAATCTTGCCTAATAAACAGGTTAAATACCCCAGCAAAATGACGGGGTATTTAGTTCCTGTCATGATCCTATTAATACTTGACCAAATTGCTAGGCTTTATACTTGACTAAAACAGTCAGGTATGTTGAAATTAGTCTATGCTTTTTTGGGAGACGTAGTAGCATGAAACTTACATCGAAAGGTCGGTACGCAGTAACTGCAATGTTAGACGTTGCCATGCATTCAACTAATGGTCCTGTGCCATTGGCCGATATTTCCGAGCGTCAAGGGATCTCTCTATCTTACCTCGAACAACTCTTTGCAAAACTCAGAAAAAATGGTTTGGTTTCTAGTGTCCGTGGACCTGGTGGTGGATATCGCCTAGGTACAGATGCTTGCGACATTTCCGTTGGAATGGTTGTACGTGCGGTTGATGAGTCCGTCGATGCAACGCGCTGCCAAGGTCAAGGTAATTGCCAGAGTGGAACCCGATGTTTAACCCATTCGCTTTGGGGAGATTTAAGCAATCAGATCTCTGATTTCTTAAATGGCATATCGTTAGCAGGATTGATGCATAAAAGAGATGTGCAGTTTATCTCCGTTAAACAAGATAAATTGCAGCAGGAGCAAAGACTAAGCATTTAGCCGTCTTTGTTATGAATATAAAAATTATTTTTTGTACGTTGTAAGTGGTCTCTACTCGAGGCTACAAAGTACGGAGTGTGTGATGAAGCTACCTATTTATTTAGATTATGCTGCGACGACGCCAGTTGACCCTCGCGTTGCAGAGAAAATGATGCAGTGCCTGACAATGGACGGCATTTTCGGTAATCCAGCGTCTCGTTCTCACCGTTACGGTTGGCAAGCTGAAGAGGCTGTTGATATTGCTCGTAACCAAGTCGCTGATTTGATTAACGCTGATCCACGTGAAATCGTGTTTACTTCAGGTGCGACTGAGTCTGACAACCTAGCAATTAAAGGTGTTGCTCACTTCTATCATAAGAAGGGTAAACACATCATCACCAGCAAGACTGAACACAAAGCCGTGTTAGATACTTGTCGTCAGCTTGAGCGTGAAGGTTACGAAGTGACTTACCTTCAACCTGAGCCAAGTGGTCTAATTCCAGTTGCTATGATTGAAGCCGCTATGCGTGAAGACACTATTTTAGTGAGTATCATGCAAGTGAATAACGAAATCGGTGTGATTCAAGATATCGATGCAATTGGTGAGCTTTGCCGTTCACGTAAAATTATATTCCACGTTGATGCAGCGCAAAGCGCGGGTAAATTACCTATCGACGTGCAAACGACTAAAGTCGATTTGATGTCTATTTCTGGTCACAAAATGTATGGCCCTAAAGGTATTGGCGCACTTTATGTCAGCCGTAAACCTCGTATCCGTCTAGAAGCGGCTATGCATGGTGGTGGACATGAGCGTGGTATGCGTAGTGGTACACTTGCGACTCATCAAATTGTGGGTATGGGTGAAGCAGCAGCCGTTGCTAAAGCCGATATGGATGTGGATAACCAGCGTATTCGTCGCTTACGTGACAAACTATGGAATGGTATCAATCATATTGAAGAAACCTATATCAATGGTGATATGGAAAACAGATATTGCGGTAGCCTAAATGTGAGTTTCAACTTCGTTGAAGGTGAATCATTGATGATGGCGCTAAAAGATTTAGCTGTATCGTCTGGATCAGCCTGTACTTCTGCAAGCTTAGAGCCAAGCTATGTTCTACGTGCTCTAGGACTTAATGATGAAATGGCTCATAGCTCAATTCGATTCTCAATCGGGCGTTTTACAACTGATGAAGAAATCGACCATGCAATAGAAACGATTAAAGAATCTATTGGTAATTTAAGGGAAATGTCGCCGCTTTGGGAAATGTTCAAAGACGGTATCGATCTGGACTCAGTCCAGTGGGCACATCACTAACCTTAACTTAATTCACGAATAGATAAATTGGAGTAGTATCATGGCTTATAGCGAAAAAGTAATCGATCATTATGAAAACCCGCGTAACGTTGGCTCATTTGATAAAAACGACCCTTCAGTTGTGACCGGAATGGTCGGTGCACCAGCTTGTGGTGACGTAATGAAGCTGCAACTGCGCATCGACGACAACGGTATTATCGAAGACGCTAAGTTCAAAACTTACGGTTGCGGCAGCGCGATCGCTTCTAGCTCACTAGTAACAGAGTGGGTAAAAGGCAAAACCGTTGATGAAGCGTTAGCGATTAAGAATACTGATATTGCAGAAGAGCTTGCTTTACCACCAGTCAAAATCCATTGTTCTATCTTGGCTGAAGATGCGATTAAAGCCGCTCTAGATGAGTACAAAACAAAGCAATCTAAGTAATACCTGGAGTTAAGATGGCAATTAGTATCACTCCCGCTGCGGCTGAACGTGTTAGAAGTTTTTTAACCAGCCGTGGCAAAGGTTTAGGCTTACGTCTAGGGCTTAAGACATCAGGTTGTTCTGGTATGGCTTATGTACTGGAGTTTGTTGATGACCTGAATGACGACGATGAGCTCTATGATATCGATGGTGTGAAAATCATCATCGATGCCAAAAGCTTTATCTATCTTCAAGGGATTGAGTTGGACTTTGTTAAAGAAGGTCTAAACGAAGGTTTCCAATTTAATAACCCTAATGCGAAAGGTGAATGTGGCTGCGGTGAGAGTTTTACCGTATAAGCTATTAAAAGTTAAACTATGAATTATTTCGAGCTGTTTAGTTTACTTCCTTCCTATGATGTCGACACCGCCTTACTTGCAGAACGCTATCGCGATCTGCAAAGGGCGGTTCATCCCGACAAATTTGCTAACGCAAGTGAGCAAGATAAACGTCTTTCTGTGCAGCGCACAGCGCAAATCAATGATGCTTTTCAAACACTCAAGAACCCCATTCAAAGAGCTGAGCACTTGCTTGCATTGAAAGGGCTAGAGTTAAGTCACGAGTCTACAACATTAAAAGATACCCAATTTTTAATGCAACAGATGGAGTGGCGAGAATCACTTGAAGACATTAGCCATAGTAATAATCCAGATGACGAGATCGCCGCGCTTTACGACTCTTTTGAGCAATACGCGAAACAGATCACAGCAGACCTAAAAGTGATGCTGGTGAGTGATCTTGAAGCTGACCATTTGCAGGCAGCAGATCAAATTCGTAAACTCAAGTTTATGGCAAAATTACAAGACGAGTTGACCAGAATTGAAGACGCGTTCTTAGATTAGTCAGCTGGGTTAATTTTATAATATTGTTGGCTCAAGTTGTTGAGCCAACATTTTTTTAAGTTGGATATATATGGCACTTTTGCAGATAGCAGAGCCTGGACAGAGCGCTGCTCCCCACCAACATCGTCTCGCTGTTGGAATAGATTTAGGCACCACTAACTCACTTGTTGCTGCGGTACGTAGCGGCGTGGCGAATACGTTACCAGACGAAGATTCACAGCATTCATTGCCTTCTGTCGTCCGTTATACCCAAGAGGCTGTGATGGTAGGGCGCGAAGCTGAAGCTTTTTCAGCTCAAGATCCGCAAAATACCATAGTGTCAGTAAAACGTTTTATGGGACGTAGTCTCGACGATATTCAATCGGGCGAGCAATCATTTGCTTATTCTTTTGAAGCAAGCGATAACGGCTTACCGATTTTTGTGACCCCTCAAGGTAAAGTTAATCCTGTCCAAGTCTCTGCAGAGATTTTAAAGCCGCTGGTTGCGCGTGCAGAGTCGACACTTGGTGGTACCCTAGAAGGCGTGGTGATCACTGTTCCTGCATATTTTGATGATGCGCAGCGCCAAGGTACTAAAGATGCTGCATCGCTCACAGGCGTTAAAGTATTACGTCTGTTGAATGAGCCTACCGCGGCAGCAATTGCTTACGGCTTAGACAGTGGTCAAGAGGGGGTGATTGCGGTTTATGATCTCGGTGGCGGTACATTTGATATCTCAATTTTACGTTTAAACAAAGGCGTATTTGAGGTGTTGGCAACGGGTGGTGACTCAGCATTGGGTGGTGATGATTTTGATCATCTTTTGCAGGCTTACTTTATCGCGCAGTGGCAGTTATCTGATATTAGCGCAAGCTTAAACCGTAAACTGCAGATCGAAGCACGCCGCGTTAAAGAGGCGCTAACAGAGTCTGATACAACCCAGGCAACAGTGACTGATGATCAGGGACAAGGGCTTTCTTTGACTGTTACTCGTGAGCAGTTTGACAGCTTGATTAGTCAATTAGTTAAGAAAACCGTCAGCAGCTGTCGCCGTGCACTACGTGATGCTGGCGTCAGCAGCGATGAAGTGCTGGAAACTGTGATGGTTGGTGGCTCTACTCGCGTACCTTTGGTGCGCAACGAAGTTGCAAGCTTTATGGGAAAAACGCCGTTAACCTCTATTGATCCCGACCGCGTCGTTGCGATTGGCGCAGCTATTCAAGCTGATATTTTGGTCGGTAATAAGCCTGAATCAGACCTATTACTGCTCGATGTTATCCCGTTATCACTGGGTATCGAAACCATGGGCGGATTAGTGGAAAAGGTGGTTTCACGTAATACCACTATTCCGGTCGCTCGAGCACAAGAGTTTACAACGTTTAAAGACGGTCAAACGGCGATGGCATTCCACGTGGTACAAGGGGAGCGAGAGTTAGTGGCAGATTGCCGTTCACTTGCTAGATTTACCCTTAAAGGTATTCCACCTCTTGCTGCAGGTGCTGCGCATATTCGGGTGACCTTTCAAGTTGATGCCGACGGCTTACTTAGCGTGACGGCTATGGAAAAATCAACGGGTGTAAAAACCACGATACAAGTTAAGCCATCATTTGGCCTAAGTGATCAAGAAATTGGCAGCATGCTAAAAGACTCAATGGCAAACGCCAAAGATGACATTACACGTCGCATGCTGGCTGAAAAACAAGTAGAAGCGGCTCGCGTTCTTGAGTCATTGAGTTCAGCTCTAAATAAAGACAGCGACTTATTGACTACAGATGAACGTGAAGTGATCCAAGCCAATATGGCCTTGTTGGCTCAGGTAGCTAGCGAAGGCGATGCTGACGCGATAGAAGCCGCTATCGAAACACTAGATACAGCGACGCAGGACTTTGCTGCTAAGCGTATGGATAATTCAATACGACTCGCTCTAAAAGGGCAGTCGGTTGACAATATATAGGTAAGGTTATGCCACAAATTGTATTTTTACCCCATCAAGAGTTATGCCCAGACGGAGCTGTAGTTGAAGCAAACGAAGGCGAAACCGTTTTAGATGTTGCACTGCGCAACGGTATTCATATCGAACACGCATGTGAGAAATCGTGCGCTTGCACGACTTGCCACGTAGTGATCCGTGAAGGCTTTGACGAACTTGAAGAAAGTGATGAGCTTGAAGATGACATGCTTGATAAAGCATGGGGCTTAGAGCCTGAAAGCCGTCTTTCTTGCCAAGCAAAAGTGCCTGCTTCAGATATCGTCGTCGATATTCCTAAATACACGATTAATATGGTTAGCGAAGGTTAGTCCCGCTAACAATCGATATTAAAAATATGTATTTATTAAAAGCCAGTAGCGAGCTACTGGCTTTTTTGTTTCTGAGTTTTAGTGCTTCATATGCAGGGTTAACAAGCTTAAAACCTAGCTCAACTATGCTTTCACTCATTGCGAGCAGCATTGTGCTTTATGTTCTCTACATAGATTAAGGCGTGTTCTCTATTTATGGTGCTCAGGTGCTGCGAATGGCATTTATGCACGCTTATATCGATTTAGGAAGCTAAGTAACGCGTTAGCCGTTACCGAGGGTGCAAAAGCCGAGGAGCAATGCATGACCTTACACAGCAGTCCAAAATATCGATGAGCGAACACATCTTTATAAGGATAGGTATTATACTGATGATATGACTGTTGAAAGGAGAGCGACAATGAAGCTTAAATGGATAGATTCTTTAGAGATTGCACTGTATTTGATTGATAAGTATCCCGGTGTTGATCCTGAGACGGTCCGCTTCACGGATCTCAATGAGTGGGTGTTAGCTTTAGACTGTTTTGATGATGATCCTAACCATTGTAACGAGCGTGTGCTTGAAGCTATTCAGGCCAATTGGATAGCAGAAAAATGAGACGAATTGTCTCAAGAATTGTAGAAAGTGTGATCTAAGTCGTATCTGCTTGGGTTGGTGGCTACAAAGGTACTTAGCTTTGATCCGTATCAAATGTATTCTCATAATTTGCTTTAATTTAGAACAGTGCTCGTAATTGAGTTGGCGCAAGTCACGAAATTAAACAAATTATAAAAAGGGATGTTAGCATGCGTAAGTTACTATTATTAACAGCAATAATTTTATCACCAATGACAGCTTTTGCTCATGAAGGTCATGGCGGGGTAGGCCTTTTCCATCATTTTATGGATTTAGCACCTGCATTGGGATTATTAGCCGTGATTGCGGCTGGCTTCATTTGGGTTAAAAGGCGTAAGTAACCGTCCCTAGTGCGACTGGTTAAAGACGTTAGCCAGTCGCTTTAAAGATGCTAATTTATTCAAGTTATTAGGTTAAGCACGCGCAAAAGTGTGACGCAGTCGCTTGTTCTTAATTTCGATACAAGACTTATCTCAACAAGATAGCAGCTTAAGGGTAGGCAATAGGCCTATAATTTCGTATAATCCGCGCGAAAATTAAAACCCCCTATACATAAGAAGGAAGCTTTTCATGGCTATCGAACGTACTTTTTCTATCATTAAGCCTGATGCTGTTGCAAAAAATCACATTGGCGCTATCTACAACCGTTTTGAAACGGCTGGCCTGAAAATCATCGCTTCTAAAATGGTACACCTAAGCAAAGAGCAAGCTGAAGGTTTCTACGCTGAGCACAGTGAGCGTCCTTTCTTTGGTGCACTAGTTGCATTCATGACTTCTGGTCCTATCATGGTCCAAACTCTTGAAGGCGAGAACGCTGTTCTAGCACACCGTGAAATCTTAGGTGCTACAAATCCAGCTGAAGCGGCTGAAGGCACTATTCGTGCTGATTTCGCAGAAAGCATCGATGAGAACGCTGCTCATGGTTCTGACTCAGTTGCATCTGCTGAGCGTGAAGTTGCTTACTTCTTCAGCACTGAAGAGTTATGCCCACGCACTCGTTAATTCGAACGCGTACATAAAGGAGCCTTAAGGCTCCTTTTTTTTGCCTACTAAAACTAAGTAGGGCTTAATATAATACCCATTCGCTGTAGTAGTTTATCCCTTTCTTTTGTTAACCATCTTGTTTAACTTCTTACTTGTTACTTCATCGCTTTTAGTCATTCATCGATGCGACGCGTTTCCTGACTCCCTAAGTATAAACGACATACTTTAGGTCTCGGTAAATAATCGTCTAATTAATAAAGTGTGTTTATTAACCAATAAATTCTCAAGTCGGGTAGGTTTAGTTTGTTTTTTGTTAAATGACACGTTTAAATAACACTGATTTAAATTAAACCTTAGATACATGATGAATTAATTGTTAATTATATGTGATTTTTTTGGTGTGAATGTTTTTGTTTTGCTATTGCTTTAAATAACAGCGGTCAAAGTCCGAGTTTTAGTGTTTTAAGCCTTATTATGTTGTTTTTATCTTCAGCTTTGATTTATTTTCGAGCGGTTGCATAATGTTTGCTGTTAATAATTTGTTAACATTTGAAATGATGGTTGATACATGTTCTTATCAAAACTAGTACGCATCAAAATTATTCTAAAGCACTGTTTTTGCTTATTTTTAATTGCTTTCTATTTATATGTTTAAGTGTGCTTGTATCAATTGATATCATTCGCGTTATTTTTATGTAATGACTATTGACTTAAAGGTTAAATTTTAACAGTATTTACTGCGAAGTAATTAACTTCCTTTTAAAGAATAATAAATATATCAGTTTCAGTTTTTAACATTCTGGGATTTGAGGGGATAAATATGAACTCAGTAACCTTAACCGCAAAAGCAATACGTCGTAGCTTTATTGCAGCAGCAGCGACAAGTGTAGCCTTATCTGGATTTGCATTTGCAGAAGAAGCCAGTGCAGATAATACAGCAGAAAATAAAGTAGAACGTATTCAAGTTACTGGATCACGTATTAAACGTGCAGATATGGAATCTGCAAGTCCGGTAACTGTTATTGATGCTTCAGCCATTATTGCATCAGGTGCAACATCGATTGATGATGTCTTGCAAAATATGACCGTATCTGGCGGAGCGATGACCAATGCCGCGGTTAACAATGGCTCTGGTGGTAATGCGCGCGTTAATTTACGTGGTCTAGGCTCAGAGCGTACTTTAGTACTGGTCAATGGTCGCCGTATGATTGCATCGGGTACTGGCGCAGCTTCATCTGTTGATTTGAACACTATCCCTGTTTCGATGATCCAACGCGTTGAAGTACTTAAAGATGGTGCTTCTGCAGTTTACGGCACAGATGCTATTGCCGGTGTTGTAAACGTGATTCTTAAGCGTGATTTTGATGGTTTTGAGATGAATGTACAAACTGGTGTTACTGGCCAGGGTGATGCTGATGAATCAAGTGTGGATTTCACCATAGGTAATACCTTTGATAAGGGTAATGTTGTTATCAATGCGCAGTACACTAAGCGCGGCGATGCTAGCCAAGCTGACCGTAGCTTCTCGGAATGCCCTATTACTGAAACTTCAGACGGTAGCGAGCTTTATTGTGGCGGAAGCTCATACTCTGAAGGTGGCCATATCTGGGGCGATTCACACCATGATCTTGTCGGTTCTGGAGAAGATGGAGAATATAAGGTAGGTGACTCAGGTTACTACGGTCACTATGTTGCGGGTGATGATGGCAAGGCTAAGTTTGAATACTTCGATGACAATGTTACTGAAGCCAACTTAAGTGGTCGTGGCGGTGAATATCATGATTTCACTAATGATGATAAATATAATTACTCAGAAGACAGTTACCTTTCTACGCCAATGGAGCGTTTGAATCTATCTTTCTCAGGTACGTATGAGCTTTCAGATTCAATCATGTTTTTTTCAGAAGCAATGTACTCAAAGCGTTGGTCTGAACAGCAAATGGCACCGCAGCCAATTTGGAATGACACGGCTTGGGCATATGATTCATCTTGGATGACAGATGACCTAGTTGGTCTAGTGCAAGAAGGCGAAAAATTAGATTACGGTCGCCGCGTGGTAGAATCAGGTACACGTAACTTCTCACAGGTTGTCGATACTGTGCGTCTTGTTGTCGGTCTTGAGGGCGAGTTCGACAATGGTTGGACTTGGGATGCTTCTTACAACAAGGGTAAGAACGATTCTGTTGATACATTAGCTAATCTGCACAATCTGGGTTCTATCAACGATGCAGTATTAGCTAAAGAGTTCGATCCGTTTAGCCAAGACTCTTGGGTCGGTGAAAGTATAGAGCCTTTTATCTACACTGAAATTAACAGTGGTGGTAGTGAACTCGATGTAATGGCTGCGACGCTTTCTGGTGAAATAATGGATTTACCAGCTGGTACTCTTGGTTTTGCTGCCGGTTATGAATATCGTAAAGAGTCGGCGCATTACACGCCTGATTCGTTGACTTCACAAGGTCTAGCAAATGATCCACGTCAAGAAGCTACAGCAGGTTCTTTTGATGTGAATGAAGTTTATGCTGAATTGGCTATACCTCTACTTAGCGATCTGCCTATGGCGCAGCAAGTGGATTTAAGTGCGGCAATTCGTTACTTTGATTACAGTACATTTGGTTCTGATAATACGTGGAAACTTGGCTTAACTTGGCGCGTAATTGATGATCTAATGCTTCGAGGCGTAATGTCTACGGCGTTCCGTGCACCGACTGTAAGCGAGCTATATGGTGGTAAGTCACCTTCATTCGATCAAATTAAGCATGAAGCAACAGAGCAGACACAGGCAGAAGTCACCGTAGGTGGTAATCCTGATTTAACTCCAGAAGAAGCAGATATCACTACCCTTGGTTTGGTATATTCACCAAGTTTTGTTGAAGGTCTGTCTTTAACACTTGATTACTATAATATTGAAATCACTAATACTATTACCGCAGTTGATTCAAACTACATTGCTAACCAGTGTATGGATGCAACGGGTAATAAAATTAATAACGATACAGCACTTTGTCAGTCAGCGAATATCGCAATTGATGGTACGGGTCGTATTTCGTTTGATAATGGTTTACAGAACTTAGGTCAAACTAATACAGCAGGCTACGATATTAATTTGGCGTATACCTTCGAAGGTTTAGGTCTAGACTGGAAAGCTGGCTTAGATACGTCAATTATTGATAAGTATGAAGAATTTGACCAAGATGGTGTTGCTATTGATTACCTTGGCTTTATCACTAGTGGCTCAGGTTCATATGCAAAATTGAAGACTAACTTTAACCTTACTGCGACTGGTGATGGCTGGAGTACTACATACGAAGCTCGTTATATCGACGGTATGGATTCATTCTCATGTAAAGATGATCCATCTGAATGTTATGCACCAAGTGTAGATAGCGTAATTTACCACGATCTATCGGCAAATTATGATTTGACGAACACGATTCGCTTATCGGGCGGTGTGAATAACATTTTTGACGAACAGCCTCCTTACTACTCTGGTAACAATGACTCAAACACAGATCCGTACACTTATGATGTATTAGGTCGCTTCTTCTTCGTAAGAGCAAGTGTGAAGTTCTAAGCTCTTAATCGTAATAGTTCGCTATTACCTTCGAGATAACAAAAAACCTCCTTAATTAGGAGGTTTTTTTATGGCTGGCTTTTGGTAATGCTAGCCAGTGACTTATCCCGCTATGTTAGTGGTTAAGTCTGAGTTCTTGCCTATGTTGGCGGCTAAAGTGGCCGCTGCAATCGATACAGCGCTGCTCTAAAGGATCTCTGGCTAATTGCTCAGCTTCGATTTGACTTTCACAATCGCTACACACACCGTACAAGCCTATTTCAAGCTGACAACGAGCGGCATCTAGGCGCATCAACTTAAAAAATAATGGATGATCGCATAAGTGAACCTCTGTCATTATTTGAATGAGTTCACAAAGAGAATAATTATGCTGGTCCATTAGCGTGGCTTGCATCTCGGGGAGTGCACCAATCTTGACTCTTAGTTCCGATTCTATATCGGATAAGGTTTGTTTGACTTGGTTTGTACTCACTTAGGTTGCCTACAATTATTGACTTTAAGGCTAGTTAGTCTAAACATGCAGTCATATTTCGTCATGATAGAGATCAATTCCGCGCTATATTTTGCTATTTTTGTGGCGTAAATAGCACTTAACATTGATCTAGTCAGGTAGTTTGGCGCGAGCGAGCTTCAGCACTTGAATGATTTCTTCTGCATTTTTAAAGACTCTAAGCTCTCGAAATAGTTCGTCAGCTTCACTATATTGACGATTTAAATAGCCAAACCATTGCTTGATCCGAGCAGGATAATAGGTGCTTTTTCTGCCTTCTAATTCACGGTCAGTGTATTCAAGCATAAGATCGAGTGATTGCTGCCAAGTATAAGGTTTATCGCCTTTTATACTCGCGGCCAAATTAGGTAGCGATATTGCGCCGCGTCCAACCATGATGCTGTCGCAACCAGTGACGTCCATGCACCGCTGTGCATCTTGCTGGTTCCAGATCTCACCGTTTGCAATAACCGGGATCGGTAACTTAGCATTTATATCTGCAATATATTCCCAGTAAGCTGGTGGCTTATAACCATCAACTTTACTCCGAGCATGCACTGCAAGTTCACTCGCCCCAGCTTCATAAATGGCTAAAGCATTTTCCATATACAGTGACTTATCGTTAAAACCGAGGCGTATTTTAGCTGTAACAGGTTGCTCATTGGGCACCGCATCACGCATGGCTTTAACGACGTTATAAAGCTGTTCAGGGTATTGCAACATGACCGCACCGCCATTGCTGCGGTTGACCATTTTAGCTGGGCAGCCAAAGTTCACATCAACCCCTCTTGAACCAAGCTCTACGGCTCTGATGGCATTTTCCGCCATCCAACCTGGTTCTTGTCCAAGTAATTGAACACGAACGGGCGTCCCAGAGAGTGTTTGCCCGCCTGAAAGTAATTCAGGGCAGAGACGATAAAAGACCTTTTCCGGTAAAAGTTGGTCCACGACGCGGACAAATTCTGTGACCATAAGATCATAAGGGTTGATTGCTGAGAGGATCTCTCGCATTAAATCGTCAACAACGCCTTCCATAGGCGCCAAAATTATTCGCACTGACTTGTCCAACATATCGATATTTCGAGGCGCTGCATTCTACCTCATACCCAACAGTCATCCAAATAGACAGGCTATCTTTATCGGAGATAAAAGTACGATTATTCCGTGCCGCACATAATGTTAACGGCTTGTTGTCGTGGTCGTGAGCTTTATTTGTTAAATATTTTAAGTGAAATTACTGATAAAAAAGCGTTAAGCATCGCAATATCAATTGATTTCATCATGCTAATTATTTGCACTATCAGCTTTTATGGGTCATAAATGTGATAGTTGTAGTAAAAATGAAATTATATTGTTGGTTGGCAGGTCTAGTTAAGCAAGCCAGCAAAATGCTTTGTTGGTAACCAATACAAAATTGAGTAAGTAAAAGGATTAAATTATGAAATTAGTAAATAAAACTGCAATCACTGTCGCTGTAGGTGCTGTTGTAATGGGAAGTGCACTAACTGCTAGTGTACAAGCAAGTCCATTTGGTTATAGTGAAATGCAAGCTGGTTACCAACTGCTAGAAGGCGAAGGTAAGTGCGGTGAAGGTAAATGTGGCGCCGAGAAGAAAAATGCCAAAGAGGGCAAATGCGGTGAAGGTAAGTGTGGCGGCGACAAAATGAAAGCCAAAGAAGGCAAGTGTGGTGAAGGTAAGTGTGGCGCTGACAAAATGAAAGCCAAAGAAGGCAAGTGCGGTGAAGGTAAATGTGGCGGCGACAAAATGAAAGCCAAAGAAGGTAAGTGCGGCGCTGACAAAAAAGCCAAAGAAGGCAAGTGCGGCGGGGATAAGTAATCTGCAATCGGCATATACACCATAGATATAAATAATTCCGGGTCAGCAGTTGCTGGCCCTATTTGTTAATGAAAACCTATAGTAGGCGCGCAGTATGACAAATAGCAATGAGGTGAATAAGGGGCAAGTTGGCTTAGGCCTTAGACGAGAAATGTTGGACGAGTTTTGTCAAGGAGTGCCAAGTGAAATCAATTTTTTTGAGGTCGCACCAGAAAACTGGATGACTCTAGGGGGCAAGTTTGGCCGTCAATTTAGAGAACTTACCGAAAGACATGAGTTTTACTGCCACGGTTTATCACTTTCTATCGGCAGTCCGGCGCCATTAGATCTGCAGTTTGTTAAAAACGTCAAAGACTTTTTAGATTTACATCAAATCAAGACCTACTCAGAACACTTAAGCTATTGCTCCGGCAGCGGCCATATGTATGACTTAATGCCTATCCCATTTACGTCTGAAGCCGTTATGCATGTGGCTAAAAGGGTTAAGCAAGTAGAGGACATTATTGAAAGACCTTTAATATTGGAAAATGTTTCTTTTTATGCTGCTCCTGGCGCTGAAATGTCTGAGGCTGAATTTGTCTTAGCTGTTATGCAAGAGGCTGATTGTAAAATGCTACTCGACGTCAATAATATTTACGTTAACTCTATCAACCATCGTTATGACGCTGTTGAATTTTTAAAAGCCATGCCTACCGAACGAATAGCCTATCTACATATTGCAGGGCACTATGAAGAGGCTGAAGATCTTATTGTAGACACTCATGGCGCGGATATTGTCGATCCGGTGTGGAAGTTACTTGATGCCTGCCATGAGTGTCATGGAGTTTACCCAACCCTACTCGAACGAGATTTTAATATTCCACAAACCAATGAGCTGTTACTCGAGATTAATCAAATTCATGATTATCAAAATCGGCATATTGCCAGCTTAAAAAGGAGCGCTTAATGAGCTTTCTCGACGTACAGAAAAACTTCATGGATTACATTAAAGATCCGTCTCAGCCGCTTCCTAACGGTATTGAAGTTCGTCGAATGAAAATATATCGAGAGTTATTTTTTAATAATGTTGATGGCTTTGTGTCAAATGCATTTCCAGTACTAAAAAGCCTTTATAAAGAAGAAGATTGGTTAGCTATAGTGCAAAACTTTTTTGTTACTCACGACTGTCATAGCCCCATTTTTATTGAGATAGCTCAAGAGTTTTTGTTATTCCTGCAAACGGAATACAAAACGACAAAAATCGATCCGCCGTTTATGTTGGAGTTGGCCCATTACGAGTGGTTAGAATTAGTGGTCGCAGTCGCTCAAGATAATCACGAGCATAAGCTGATTAACCTCATTGAACAAAATTTAGAAGCCATCAATCTTAGTGTGTCATCTACGGCGAAAATTGCGCAGTATGCATATGATGTACAACATATTAGTCCTGACTATCGCCCCAAATCTCCAAGTAAAGCACCGCAGTTTTTCTGTATCTATCGAGATCTCGATGAAGAGATCTGTTTTTTACAATTAAATCCGTTAACTGCACAAGTGCTTGCTTATATGTCGCAACATACTAATCTTGGTTACACTGAACTGGTGGATTGGCTCGTACAAACATTCACTCATATCGACGCTGATGCCTTAAAGGCTGGGTGTTTACAGCTACTCACAGATCTGAGTCAGAAAGGTATTATTAAACAATTTATTGGTAAATAGGCTTTCTATTAGTGTGATCCACATCTATAATGATTTTGAAAATTGATCTAGATCAATAAATATCGTCAGCAATAATAAGTAGAGGAAGTCATGAGTCAGCCGTTTAAAGACCCATTCAATATTTTTTATTTCATTATTTTTATTCTTGTACTGTTGATCCCAACATTACCGGCTACCCTATCTTGGTTAATGGTCTTGGGCTTAAATTAATCCGCCTTTAAGCCAAGCTCAGGTATACTAGCCACTCAACTCGAGTGGCTTTTTGGTTTTTTAGGGTAGGTTAATGGCGTTAAAACGTGGCTTTTTTCTGATTATCGGACTTTGTAGTCTAGTCTTAGGGCTATTAGGTATATTGCTACCTTTATTGCCAACAGTGCCGTTTATTTTGTTGGCTGCTTATTGTTTTGCGCGTTCAAGCGACAGACTATATCAGTGGCTAATGAGTCACCCTTGGTTTGCCGATGCACTTAAAAATTGGCAGGCTCAAGGTGCTATTCGTAAAAGCTTAAAGAAAAAGGCATACCTAGTCAGCAGCCTCAGTTTTGTTACTAGCATTGTTATCGTACCGCTAATTTGGGTGAAAGTGATGCTGGCTTGCCTCGGAGCCGGGTTAATTATTTACCTGAGAAGCATCCCTGAAATTGACGGGTGATAGTGCACTGTGTTGGCTCATCATCTTGAAATTTAAGCGCTATTATCGCTCTCTTGCAGAGGTATTTCTCCTTCAGGACAATTGAATGGCAAAATTGCCTAGATTGAGATTACACTTCTGGCGTTAGTAGGTTGCAACTCGCTATAAAGCGGCTTAAGCTTGATGCCGATTTTTACACTTCGATGACATCGATACCGGTTTATTCCAATTGGGACTGGGGATGTCTGCAAACTAAAGTAGATTAAGTAAAGAATTATGGTAATGAATACTGACAGCTTGGCACTAATAAAGAACAGCATTAAAACCATCCCTAACTACCCTAAAGAAGGGATCCTGTTTAGAGATGTGACTAGCTTATTAGAAGATCCACAAGCCTATAAACTCACCATTGGACTTTTAGTGGAGCACTATAAAGATCAAGGTTTTACTAAGGTTGTCGGTACCGAAGCGCGCGGCTTCTTATTTGGCGCACCTTTGGCTCTAGAATTAGGTATTGGTTTTGTCCCTGTACGTAAGCCTGGTAAATTACCAAGAGAAACGATTTCAGAAAGCTACGAGCTTGAATACGGTCATGACGTGTTAGAGATCCATGTAGATGCCATTACTGCTGACGATAAAGTATTGGTTATTGATGACCTACTTGCTACAGGCGGTACAATTGAAGCGACAGTGAAACTGATCCGCAACTTAGGTGGCTCGGTTAATGATGCTGCTTTTGTTATTTCATTACCAGATCTAGGTGGTGAAGAGCGCCTAAAGGCAATGGATCTTAATCTAGTAAGCCTTTGTGAGTTTGAAGGCGAATAAACCATTCTATCTCAGTGATAAATGATGGTTTTAAAGAATAGACAACGTTGTTTATTCTTTATCTTAAAAGGTGAATTTATCACCGCAAAATCGCTCCTCAGTCGCTTGAGATAGCATGTAAAAGCGTTGCATGCTATTGTTCAACGATGTCGAGGAGCGTGCTCCCGAAACCGTATTCATGACACGTTGGGGAGTTCCATGTCATATCAGGTGTTGGCCAGAAAATGGCGCCCTGCCACATTCGAGCAAATGGTTGGTCAGTCGCATGTTTTGCATGCCTTAACTAATGCGCTCACTCAGCAAAGATTACATCATGCCTATCTGTTTTCCGGTACACGCGGTGTCGGTAAAACCAGTCTTGCACGTCTTTTTGCTAAAGGCTTAAATTGTGAGCAAGGCGTAACCGCAACACCCTGCGGTAAGTGTTCCGCTTGTGTTGAAATTGCCGAAGGGCGTTTTGTAGACTTGATAGAGGTCGATGCGGCATCAAGAACGAAAGTTGATGATACCCGAGAGTTGCTAGATAACGTGCAGTACAGGCCGAGTCGTGGTCGCTATAAAGTGTACCTTATTGATGAAGTACACATGTTATCGCGTAGCAGTTTTAATGCACTGCTAAAAACTCTTGAAGAGCCCCCAGAGCATGTAAAATTCCTATTAGCGACAACGGATCCTCAGCGCTTACCAGTGACAGTGCTTTCTCGTTGCTTGCAATTTAACTTGAAGAGTTTGACTCAAGATGAAATAGCCACTCAGCTAAAGCATATATTGACCCAAGAGCAATTTAGTTTTGAAGATGCAGCATTAACTCTGCTCGCTAAAGCGGCTAATGGCAGTATGCGTGATGCATTAAGCCTGACGGATCAAGCGATTGCATTTGGCGCAGGCCAAGTAAAGCTTGAGCAAGTGCAAACGATGCTCGGTAGTATCGACGAAAAGCATGTTCTAGCCTTGCTAGAAGCATTGGCTAAAGCCGATATTATGGATTTGATGCAAGTGACGGCCAAAGTGTTGTCATTTGGCGCTGACCCTGAAGAGGTACTTCGCAGCTTACTAGAGCTTCTGCACCAAATTACATTGACACAGTTTGCACCAGCAGCTGCGCAAATGTCTTTATATAGTGAGCAAATCAGTGCGTTTGCTCAGCAATTATCCGCAGAACAAGTTCAACTATATTACCAGTTGTTATTAACGGGTCGTAAAGACTTGCCCCATGCGCCAGATCCTAAGTCCGGACTCGAGATGGCGTTACTTCGTGCCGTCACTTTCGTACCCGAAAAGCCTGTGACTCGCTGGGCCGTAGCGACTAAGTCTGATATTGCATTGCCAGAGGTAAACACATCATCTGTGCAAGTTACCAATAAGCCTGCCGTTACGACAGATACGACTCATCAAGCTGTAACTCAGCATGCGCCAGAGCCTGAAAATAGCGCTGCCGGTAGAGTTACCGACAGTGAAGTCGCTCCAGTTAAAGTAGATGGTGCTCCTGCTGCGGATGTATCTACAGCTCAAACGAACAATGAGCAGCAAGGACCCGCTGACCAGAGCTCACAAGCGTCAACGGCTAAACATGCTGTTGCTGACATGCAGGATGAGCAGCTTGATAGCTTAAATAGTGAAATGGCAGTCATCATGAGCCAGGCTGAAGGGCAGGGCTTTAAAGATGCTACAGAGCAAGTACTGCCTGGCGAGCAGTCAAGCATTCAACCTGATCCTCAATTAAAGACTCCATCAAGCAGTCATTCAGATACTCATTCAGACAGTCAGGAAAATGCACAAGACAATGTGGCGCAAAGTGGTTCACATCAAGCTCAAGTTGCACAAACTAGGCTACCTGATGATGCTGTTCAACATGCCTCTGAACAGGGTGATGTAGAACAAGCTGACGATGATCTCGCCTCATATGCTGATTATGCAGGCGCTTATGGTCACAGTGAGGATGGCGAAGATAACGATTATGGTTTTGAGCATGCCTCATCAAGTTATCAAACAGAACTAACTAGCCAGAATGCAAATCAGTTTGAAAGTCACACCAGTGAAGCGCAGTTAGCCCAATCACCAACATTACCAGAGCAAAATGCTGGAAGTGCTGATCCTACGGGAAGTGATGATATCTTGGATGCGGTCTTAGCAGCCCGAGCGACATTACTTGAGGGACTAGGAGAGGATGAACCTAAGGAGGAATCCTCAAAAAAGTCCTTAGAAGGTCGTAAACCTTTTACGCCTCCAGTAAGAAAGCAGCCTGCTGTTAAGGAGAACGAAATCAGCTCGCAGCAGAGCCCAGAATCAAGTGAAGGCCAGAATTTAGCTGCCACAGAGGCCAAATCAGAGGTGATTGACCGGCCGCCATGGGAAGAGCCACATGAGCAAGACACTTGCGCGCGATTTGATGAGCCAAATGCAATAGCCCAAGCTGACAGTGAGATAAAGACAACGGATGAAGGTCAAACTCAAGAGGTTGTCGCTAAGCGAGAAGAGGTGAGCGCGATACAAACGGCACTTGATTCATCTCCTGTTCAGGATGCTGAGCTAAACTTACCAACATTACCCAGTGGTGAGCTAACGGGCAATGTGGTCGATTTGAAATGGTATCGGTTTATGTCAGAGCTTGAAGTTGGCGGCCGAGTGCGGCAGCTAGCAGTCAACTCTGTGTGTCATCAGTTTGAACAGCCGTTATCATTACTGCTTAAGCCAGATCAGAAGCATTTAGGCGCTGACATCGCGATTAAACAGCTTGAAGAGGCGATGACAAATGCCTTAGGTGAGTCGTGTAGTATCAGTGTGTCGGTAGGGGTGGACAATGATAGAGAAACCCCGCTTGAGGTGAGAAGACGCTTTCATAAAGAAATTTTAATCCAAGCGCATCATGATTTAATGACCGATGATAACGTGCGTTGGCTTACGCAAAATATGGGCGCACAGATGACGGCTGACTCGTTAACCTATGAACCAGAGTTGCTGGTTCAGAAGGGGAAACTGATTGAGTTGATCAATATTGCGAACTTTAAGCGGTTAACTGAGTCATAATTTTACAATTGAATTTCAGCTTTCATTGCTAATCACTGTTTTTTTAGTAAAATTAGCCCACTTTATTTGTTGTGATAAATAATAGAAGAGAATTAGAGTATGTTTGGAAAAGGCGGTATGGGCAACTTGATGAAGCAAGCCCAGATGATGCAAGATAAAATGGCTAAAGTGCAAGAAGAGATCGCACGTATGGAAGTCACTGGTGAAGCTGGTGCAGGCCTAGTTAAAGTCACTATGACAGGTTCTCACAGCGTACGTAAAGTTGATATCGACGCAAGCCTGCTTGAAGACGACAAAGAGATGCTAGAAGATCTTATCGCAGCCGCTTGTAATGATGCAGCGCGCCGTGTAGAAGAGAATCAAAAAGAGAAAATGGCTGAAGTGACCGGCGGTATGCAACTACCACCAGGCATGAAGATGCCGTTCTAGTTTTAAATTGCTGTTTTAACGGTGTATTTGCACGGTTAGGTTGGAGGGGGCCAAATAGGGGCCAAATTCGAGCGACTAAAAACAAAAAAAGCTCAAGCAATTTGCTTGAGCTTTTTTGTTTCTGCTTGCGAATTTTTGATGGCTAGTAAGTCTGATTTAACTTGTCAGCTAACTCATTGACGTAGTCTGGTTTCTCCGCTTTGATCCATTTTGCATAGATCTTGCGGATCATTCCCCAGTCAGAATGTCCCATCTGTTTAGCTAGCCAGGATGGCTCAGCTCCTACCATCAATAGCTGACTGGCATAGGTATGTCTTAACTGATATGCAGGCCTATGAGCTAACTCAGCTTTTATTAGCCAATTCTCCCACTGTTTGGGAGTAGTGGATAATTCAGGCCTGAGATAAGGCTGATTGTTTCTGCTTAGAAATACGCGTCTGCGTTTGATAGTTTTTGATTTTTGGTTTTTATAATAAATGGTCTCATTGCGAGCAGTTAAATTGAAGGTTTGCTCCTTTTGTTCAATGAGTGCCTCCATTGCTTTTGGAAGTAGTTCGATTTCTCTATGACCGGCAACTGTCTTTGGCGGCTTTAAATTTCCTTGGCGCGTCAAATTGTACTTAACACGGATTATTCGTTTTTCGAAATCAATATCCTCCCATGCTAACGCTTTGAGCTCGCCATGACGCATACCTGTCCATGCTAACAACTCTACCATGCGCTTTGTTTGAGGAATGTGAATAACGCTTATGAGCCGGTACAACTCCTTTTGTGAAAATGGTAGTACTAGGCTGTCTTCATCATCAAGGTTAATATCATCCTTAACAAGCTTCTTAAGAGATTGAGTTGGGTTTGATTTTATGTATTTCTTGTCTAAAGCATGGCTTAAAACTTTACTGAATGTGTTCGTGTATTCCTTGACGGTTGAATCTTTGCATTCTGTGACAGTCTGCCGCCGAGCCTTATTAAGTACGTCAGTAGTGATTTCAGAAATTGGCCGACCCAAAAGTTTATGTCGATTTAACCAGCTTTTAGCTGACGCTAATTTTTCTCTTGTGGAGTCAGTAAGGATGTTAGCACTCTCGGCTATATACTCTTCGAAGCAAACAGCAACAGTGATATTAGGACAATAGTTTATGCTGTTCGTTGGAAAGTGCTTTGTCCAAAAAGCATCGGGGTCAAGCTTATACAAACCATTTACGATATCTTGTTTGATATTCCCCAGTGTAATCTGAGCAAAGTTTATATTTGCCTTTGTAACAGGGATAGCAAGAGATCGCTTTATCGGGCGATAACGCTCAGGAACTTTAAACTGAACACGAAGATTACCTTTGTGTTCAGTTACTCCTTTAGTTTGCTTTAAAAGTGCTTCAATAGCTGGTGACTGGGTCACTACATATACTCTCTATAGGATTTAAGGTTAACGAGGTACTCATGCCCCTTTGCTTCTTGTTTCCATACAATACCCTGTGGCATTGGTTTCGTTTTACTTGTCATTCTTTGGCGAATGGCATCGGGGGTTTTTCCGGGGATCCTGCATGAGGCCTCTATGAGTGTCATCCACCGATCTTCAGAGTTTGCTTCAATAGATTCATATTTTTTCTCTAGTAGAGACACTCTAGTTTCAAACTGTTCGAACCGTTTAAGCTGTTTCTGAAAAAATTCCATCGCTTTTCGATAGGTTAGTGGTAGCAAAATTATGAACCTCCTCGGTTTCTAATAGCAATATTGAACAAAGTTACTCGGACTAGTAATCGGATTTGCTAGACCCCTATCCACAAGTAGAGGGGGGAATTTGATTGTTCTATTTGAGATTTTAGCTGCATCATTTTCCTTAGCAGGTTGTTTTTTTTACGCTTTTTGTTTTGACTAAATAGTCACTACCTAGGGGCGTCTTCTAACCGGAAAACCTTACGTATCATTGTTGTTTGTTTGTGTATCTTGTTGAAACTTAATAAATCTTATCAGGTGTAAAAATCGATTGTAAAGTAATTAATCTCGTCAAAATGCGTAAAATTTTGTCATATTGCATAAGTATGCATTGGTTGGCATTTTGTTTATTTCGATATCTCTTCTGTTTTAATAAGATTTTCAAAAAACAGAAAAGCATAACCCACGAATTAAACGAGCATTTCTAAAATGAGATACGCCTTTCAGCTGCAAGTAATGTTCTTTACTGATTGCCGCTTTTGGTCAGTGGAGGTTGTTAGGTATTCGTTACGGGCGGTTTAGACTTTGTAAAATTAATTTTTTAACGCTTTCTGGGAGAGTGTTGGTTTTACCGTTTTCCGTTTTTATTCTCTGAAATAACCACGAGATAGTAGATGCCAATTACCATGACAAAAGCAGGTATTAGAAAGTACATACGTTCTCCATAGGATGTGAAGCCCATCTTAAATTATTCGAAAAAGGATAAAGTAACTGGCACGCCATAAGTTTACTTTGCTCGGGTTTTGCGTGCAGAGGGCTTGGTATGCTGAAGCACCAAGGGTCAGCTTGCAGCTACCTAGGCTATAGGTGCAAAGGTATCGAACATCGTCTGTTTCAACATAAAAAGAGAATAACCAGAACAATAATATCGCGCCGATTACCAGCGGGATGCTCATTGTCTGGTTTAGGTCTAATCGTTTTCTTGGCATCTAGAAGTCATCAAATCCAGAGCTAAATGAATCGAAGCTGCTGTCACAAGAACTGCCAAAAGAGCTATCAAGTGAACTGCTACAAGAGTTGTCGAAAGTGCTATTTAAAGAGTTATCAATGCCGCAACTCATAGAGTCGAAGCTGGTATCGATTGAGGCGCAACTCGTATCCATGGGTGAGTCGGTTACACCATATGGATTGCCTTTAATATCGACTCCGCTATCAGCCACCATAGGTGTGCCATCGACATTAACTTGCGGCCCGTTGTTAGAATTTGTACTCATAATCATCTCCTGACTTTGCTGTTTAAATGTTCATCACTGTCTATACACATTAATGAAAAAATGTTAGATTACAAACTTGTTTGGCTGAACTGTCAGCAACAAAAAGTTTGGCGTTTTACCTCAAGTTATTCTTCCTTTTTTCTTCAAAAATTCCGCAAAATTTATTTATTACACCTCAACGAATGTGTGCTTTTAATAGCAAAAATCGGCACGAGTTTTTGTGACGAAAGAGCATGTGAAACATGCTATCAGCTCGCGTATTTGGATGGATACAAAGTATCGATTCAAAGGAGCAACGCGCATGTACAGCTGGTCTGTACTAACCGTATTTCCATTTTGCTTCAGCAAAATTTAGCCTCACATTTGGCACAAATTGATGGCTAAACCATTTGCCTTTTCGTCAGAAAAGCACGGCATCGAAAGAGGGAATAGAGGTGGCACACATCCCCTCGTCGTAAGCCGTGAAAATGCGGTTAGTACAGAGCGTAGCGAGATACATGCGCGTTTGATGTCTTGAAAAGCTAGAGCGAAGCTCGTAAGACAGTGGCGATGACGAGTCATCAGAGCTGGCGGGCGATTCAAGGCATATGGATGTGTCACGAAGTGATTCATTCATCAGGCAAAGCCTGGCTTGGTAGCGATACCTATCGCTATTTTCATCCCGAGAGGGAGAAATAAGCATCTCGGAATAAAAATCAGCACTTTTTTGCCTGAATCGACATTGTTTGTGCTCTAAGGTTCTACCTCTTGATAACCATGTTCAACGTAATAACGGATATCAAGATGAATGAGCAAAACCATACAATCCAACACCTAAATCAGGCCATCGAAACAGCGGGTAAAATAGCGGCTGTAATAGCGGGTGAGGCAGGGCGGTTATATCAACCTTATATCTCCATGCCTATGCACTATCAATCAGGAACAAGTAATAACCAGATTGGCAAGGACAGGCGCGTATTAACGATGAAACTCGTCACACGTTTCGGCTTAACATCGCCAACGATTATCAGTTGGCTTTATGGTATTCCACACCGGCTCGCATTAGAGCATTTGAACAAGCTTGTCAGCGAGAAATTGCTAAGCCTTGTTATCACTCACCGTTCTTTAGATGGACGTGTTTATGTGCTCGATTATGCGGGGGCGAAATACGCCGAGGAGCTGTTATCAGTTGCTGTTTATTTTCGTGCTGGAGAGCCTAGCTTACGAGTCAACCAAAACACCATCATGCACGACCTTATGATGCAGTTTGTTTTGCTTCAGGGCGTTCATAACCAAACGAAAGATAAGATAGCTAAACCCTATTGGTATTCGTTTGTTACCGAGCCAGAGTTTAAGCGGCTGTTTAAATCTAATGATGTGCGCAATGTCGACGGCATAGCCATAGAGCCCGATGGCACAATCGCTGCTATTGAGATAGAACATTCATTTAAGACTAAGACCGCAAGGCAAACTATCCTTTTAAAGTGGTTGTATGGCCTCAAGAACGGTTATTACGACAAGGTCATGCTGTTCTCGCAATCGTTGCAAATCTTTAATGACATAAAGAGGCTGCATAACCAGCTATATGAAGAGATGCCAACAAGGTTTGATAAGAAGACGCGGCAGGCGTTACTAAGCCATGAGGATGCTGAACTACTGAAAACCAAGATAGTGCAACGAACGGTGCAGTGCGATGAATTGAGAGAAAGGTTCTATCAATAACTAAGTGCAGAAACGGGCGCCTAAGCGCCCGTTTCCTAGCAAAACAAAAAGTAAAGCTAGAGGATGATGTCAGTCTACACACTTTGGTGTTGTCTAACGAAAGGCTAGCACTAGTTACTAGTCTTACTCTCTAGAGAATCATGCGAACCTGTCTTCCGTTACAGACTCAATAGTAGATAGGCACCGAATTGGGTAATTATAAGTGTATGTTAATAATTTAATTTCGGACTCAGAAGTAGGGGCTTACTACTCCTAGGTTCATCTGGGGATACAGGTGGTTCTCTCAAAAGCGCTTCATACGACCTCACGTCGCACGCCCCAAAGTTTGTTACACACTATTTTAATGACATAATCATATCTAACAGTAGACTCTTAGTTATTGTCGGCTAACTTAAAAACCAGTGATCAACATTTGTTGCTTATTACCCATAGCTACAAAGTGGGAACATCTATAATTTGATTTACTCGCGCTATTCCATGCTAAATTCACGTTCTTTCACTTCGGCGCTCTAGTAAAAGCATGTGAAATCTGATGTCATATAAGGATTCGAAATACAAGGACTCCTTAATGTTAAGCATATAAAGGGGGATATTGTTGTTGCATTTTCTATGGATGGTTTTTATGCGTGTATTACTTATTGTTTTAATAGTTTTTTTGGGGACTGGTTGTGCGATCAAAACGGCAGATACTTATGAGGGAATGTCAGCATCTCCAGTAGAACTGACTGCTCAGAAAGATATTCTTACTTTATACCAGTTATGGTAAGCCCCTAGTTTTCTAGACACTTTCTAAGTTCTCATAATACTGCTTTTCAAACTTCATTGGAGACAGTCCGT
>NZ_JBRILT010000050.1:0-34209 GCF_052977065.1 Shewanella sp. 125m-1 | reverse complement strand
ATTAGCTCAGCTGGGAGAGCACCTCCCTTACAAGGAGGGGGTCACTGGTTCGAGCCCAGTATCGACCACCATTCTTTTCGTAAAGAATTAAAACATTATGAAATCCCAGGTCGATTAGCTCAGCTGGGAGAGCACCTCCCTTACAAGGAGGGGGTCACTGGTTCGAGCCCAGTATCGACCACCATTCTTTCTGTAAAGAATCTCTTCGCAGTACCAAATCATCTCTCAATAAATTGCTAACTATCTTTGTCACTAAAGAACGTTCTCTACTATCCTTTTAGGATAATGTATCGCAGGACAAATCTTATGGCAGACGTCAGTCAATCCGCTTCGCTCGCCAGCATTGCCGCTTATTTAAAGCTCACTTACCAATACGATCAAGACACTGCTTTAGTTGAAGCTAAATCCGTTATGCAAAATCTAGTCAAAATGCGCCAAAAAGGCTTTATCACAGGTTGGTATTTCGATGAAAATGGACAGCTCGAACTTCTTCCTAGTGATTATGTTATGCATCAGATAGCACCCAACAAATAGCTTCTTCTGCAGAGGGTTACTACTATTAGCAATTCTCACCACTTCATGCGCCCATCGCCAAAGAGTCTGATGCTGACGTAGGTTGGATAAGTTTTAGCACCACAATAGCTAATATACCAAGCCCAATGACAGACCCCACTACAACCCCTCTCCAGCCCCAATGCTGCCAAAATGGCAATAAATAAGGCCCACCTATAGCAGCGCCTAAATAGTAGCAACAAAGGTACAATGCCGTTGCTTTAGCCCTATGCAGCTTTGCTCTATAAGCCACCCAGGCATTACAACTACTGTGAATAAGGAAAAAACCAAATGCTGAGATCAAAAAACCAATATATATAGCCGTTAAACTATCGAGTAAGGTCAGCAAAGTACCGAGAAACAACGCCAACACAGAGATAATTAATACCCGCTTAAGTCCAAGCTGCCCAATCCAGTTCGCTGAGCGATATGATGCATAAGTGCCACTGAGATAACAAAGAAAAATCAACGTAACTTCAAAACGCCCTAAGCTAAAAGAACTGTCCATCAGATGGAGTTGGATATAACTAAACTGATTAACCATAACCATAAAAGCAAGTCCACCAATAAGGTAAACCAAGCGTAATTTCCTATCCGCTAAGTGATGACAAAACCCTTTAAAATCAGAGCTTTTTATTGGCCACTTCCCTAACTCTAACTCAGGCTTAACAAAATGACTTCCAGGTAACAGATAGGTCACAGCAAGTGTCCCTATTAGAGAAACTGCGGTTAATAAAGCCATCGCTTGCTGCCAATCGAGGTATTGAGCCATACCTCCTCCGAGCAAACGCCCCACGATACCGCCGACACTATTAGCGGCTATATAGATGGCACCGGCCTTTAGCAAAGCATTACTGCCTAACTCATCTTTAAAATAGGCCATTGCCATGGCGGGTACTGAGGCTAATAAGGCGCCCTGAAACATTCTTAACAAAACGAGTTGGTTAAAGCTATCAATAAAATAGGCGCTAAGGTCTAACAAAACCAATAGGTAAAGACTCACTAAAATGGGCTTTTTGCGGCCAATGCGATCAGACAGTACCGCAAAAAGCAAAAGAGAGAATGCCATAGTAAAACTGGTGACTGATAACAATAACGTAGCATGGCCTTTTGATACCGAAAATGAGTCCGCAATAAGCGGTAGCATTCCTTGTACCAAATATAAGTTGATAAAAATCACCATTGAAGCAACTGATAAGCCTGCAATTAAGCGGTTCTCATCAGCCACGTGTCCATCTTCTACCCTTGTGCTCATTGACGACTAACTCAAAGCAATTAATTAGGCTGTAGCATATCAGCGGCCACCCCATAAGAATAACAACTTAAAAGTGCGATAGTTATTGATTTATGTTATATCAAATTCTACCTTATCAAGTAGATGATAAATTGAAGTAAGCTTTATATGGAGCTTACTTTTACAATGCAAAACTGAATAAAAACCGAATAAAAACTATGGATATTAGACAATTAAAATACCTAGATGCATTAATTAATGCCGGCAGTTTTACTAAAGCTGCCGAACAACTCAATATGGCGCAACCAGCCTTAAGCCAAAGTATCAAACGACTTGAACAAGAGCTGGGAGTGACGCTAATTGATAGAGGAATAAATAAGAGTAGTAGATCGCTGTCGTTAACAGCAGAAGGTGACGCCTTGCATCAACATGCTAAGTTAATCATCAAGAACATGGCGCAAGCAGAGGCACATATAAAGTCCATGGCCAACCTCACTAAAGGTGAAGTCAGATTAGCAGTACCCGGTATGCTAGGTTCATTTTATTTGCCAAGGCGTTTAATGGCATTTCGCCATCAATACTCAGAGCTCAAGCTATCACTATTTGAAGGTGGCACTCGTGATACTCTGAGAATGCTACAAAAGGAAGATGTCGATATTGCAATTATTACAGCCAATGACCTTACCGACGAATTTGACAGCCACTTATTATTGCGAGAACAGATGGTCGTCGCTGTAGGTCAGCAACACCCATTAGCAAATGCTAAATCCATCCCTTTAAAAGCGTTTTTTAAACATGAGCTAGTACTCTTTAAGCAGGGTTACTTTCATCGAGAATGGATGCTAAAACAAGCAGAACGACTAGGTGTTACAGCAAATATTGCCTTTGAAACTAATCTCATTAACTTGATTAAACAAGTTGTTGCACAAGAATATGGTATTACCAGCGTATTAGAGATGGTCATAGAAAAACACGATAAAATTTGCGCAAAACCCTTTGATCCACCCGTTTTCCTTGATCTGCATATTGCCTGGAAAAAACAACGCCCTATCAGCCAAGCTGACAGAGCATTTGTTGAGTTTCTTTTGAAACATCGCTAGAGCGCGTCAACTTGATTCTCTGGTGTTGCATCAATAAAAGCCTGTAGCGTTAAACAGTGAGCATTAACACGCTCAATATTGGGATACAGACTCATATCGACCTTAAAACGCTTTGCATTGTACACCTGAGGCACCAAGCATATGTCTGCTAAGGTTGGGCTATCTCCAAAGCAACAAAGCCCACTGTGTTTTTGGAGCTGTTTCTCTATTGCACCAAAGCCCTGTGCTATCCAGTGCTGATACCATGCAGCTTTTTGCTCATCGCTCATACCTAGCTCACCTGTAAGATATTGCAACACTTTGAGGTTATTAAGCGGATGAATTTCGCAAGCAACACTCAATGCCATCGCACGCACGATTGCCTTATCAAATGGCTTTGTTGGCAAGAGCGCTTTCTGAGGGTACACCTCGTCCAAATACTCAATAATCGCCAATGACTGAGTTAAGACTTGCTCCCCCTCCTCGCCTTTGATCACTAAGCTTGGCACTAGCTCCTGCGCATTAATAGATGCATAGAACTGTTGATGTTGCTCTCCGCCATCTTTAACTAAATGCACTGAATGTTGCTCGGCTTTAAGTAACTTTAGGTTCAAAGCGATACGTACACGATATGCTGCGCTAGAGCGCCAATAACCATAAAGCGTCATCATTGTATTACCCATGTAAAAATCCTTTTGAAAATGAGACCTGGTATTTAGCAAAAAGGCTAACTCCAGAGAATTAGCCTTTAATCAATATACCCACCTTAAACACACTAGGCTTTATATTCGACCACTTGCTGATCAATCGATCCAAAGATACTGTTATTGTCGTCATCAAGCATCTCGATACGTACGCGGTCACCAAAACCCATAAATGGGGTTGACGGCTTACCCTCTGCAATAGTTTCAAGCATCCGTGTTTCAGCTAAGCAGCTTGAACCGGCGCTGCGATCGTAGTTAGAAATGGTACCTGAACCAATAATAGCCCCCGCTCCCAATGGACGCGTTTTAGCAACATGGGACACCAACTGGCTAAAGTTGAATGTCATATCAACCCCAGCATTAGGGCGCCCAAATAACTCATTGTTAAGGTGAGTGATTAACGGAAGATGAACTTTAGCGTCTTGCCACTTATCATTTAGCTCGTCAGGCGTTACAGCTACAGGAGAGAAGCTGCTCGAAGGCTTAGCTTGGAAAAATCCGAAACCTTTGGCAAGTTCACCAGGGATAAGGTTTCGTAACGATACATCGTTGACCAACATGAGTAACTTAATATGTTGAGTGGCATTTTCTATACTGACGCCCATAGGCACGTCGTCTGTGATCACTGCGATTTCGGACTCAAAATCGATACCCCACTCTTCGCTCCCTAACGCAATATCAGCCTTTGGCGCAATAAAGCAATCTGAGCCCCCTTGATAGACGAGAGGGTCGGTCCAGAATGTTTCAGGCATTTCAGCACCGCGGGCTTTACGGACTAATTCAACATGATTTACGTATGCACTACCATCGGCCCATTGGTAGGCTCTTGGTAACGGCGATAAACATTTCGCTTCATCGAAATCTACTGCGTTATCCATCAAGCCATTGTTTAACGCGTCATAAAGCTCTACCAACTGTGGATAAAGCAGGCCCCAAGCATCCATTAATTGCTGCATAGTATGGGCAATAGCAGGCACAGCAACCGCTTTAGTCAGATCTTTGCTGACTAACATCAATTGACCGTCACGGCGACCATTGTTATAACTTGCTAACTTCATGCTTAACTCCTAATTGTTTATGCCTAACTCTCATCTTATTAGTTTTCGATGACAATGACAGTGCTCTATTTGGGCTGATTCGACCTTTAGCCATAGAAATACATTAAGTAAGGGAAGAGTGGAATAGCGTGAGACAAATCACATTTACTGAGTAGAGCGGCAATATTGTAAACTTATGCTTACAACCTCTAAAAAATAGGCTGTAAGCATAATATTGAGTCTAAAGTGGCTTACCTAAGCAGCTACTCGCGGCAAGCTATTTTTACACTGTTTTTTGTTTACCGATCTTATATTCGCGAAGTTTATTAGCAATGGCCGTGTGTGAAACGCCCAGTTTTTTAGCCAACTGACGCGTACTTGGATAAGCTGGATAAAGCCTACGCAATAAGCTTGCTTCAAACTGCTTCATTGCTTGCTCTAAACAGCCCTCGAATTCATGGTCGAAATAACCAAATCCCTCTGCATAAGAAGGGAGTTTTAGCTGCTCGACGGAAAGCTCTGCGTTACCATCCCACATTGAGACTGCCCTAAATATAGCGTTTTTAAGCTGGCGTATGTTCCCCGGCCATGCATAACCTAACAGATGTTCACGGCATTCACCCGATATACGACGGATAGGAATAGATAACTGTTGACTGTAATGCTCTAAAAACATTTCAGTTAATGGAATGATGTCGACCTTACGCTCGCGTAAGGAAGGAACATGAAAGCTCAACACGTGAATACGGTAGTAGAGATCTTCTCTAAATTCACCGTTTTGACATAACTCGGCCAAATTCTTTTGCGTCGAACAAATTATTCTTACGTCACTGCGGATCTCTTCATCACCACCGACGCGTCTAAAGGTACCATCTTGTAGGAATCGCAATAATTTTACTTGAGCAGACTTCGACATTTCGGCAATTTCATCAAGAAAAATCGTACCGCCTTTCGCTTCCTCGATAAAGCCACGCTTTATTACATTACCATTACTAACGAAGCCAAATAACTCTTCTTCAGCAGCACTGTCTGGCATAGCGGCGCAATTAATGGCGATAAAAGGTTGTTCACGACGCATACTCGCATCATGGCAAGCACGAGACATTAACTCTTTGCCGGTCCCCGTTTCACCCGTAATCAATAAGGGCGCATCAAGTTGCGCCATACGGCGAGCCTGTACCAGTACTTCTTTCATTTTATCACTGGTGGCAAGTACGTTTTCAAAACCACTAGATTGATTTTGCAGTGCATTAAACTGTTTACCCAGTCGTGCAGGAGATTTTAGTGAGACCACTGCACCAGCAAGGATCGGCGTATCGCTACCGCTATCTGGCAGATAAATGGGTAGCATTTCGGCCAAATACTCATTTTCGCCAATATTAACGCGAGTGGCCTGAGCTAATACTGTCGACTCACTCAACCAGCGGCTAAAATTAAATCCATGCACCCAATGATTTATTGACTCATCAATAACCTCATGTTCGGCCATGCCGACCGTATGTAAAGCGGACTCGTTAACAATACGGATCCGTCCTTTTACATCGAGTGAAAAAACGGAATCGGGTAATGTCTTTAGGAGGGTCTTTAACGCATAGTGTTCTTGTTCTGACGGCATAAAAGATACCGTTCTAACATCATGTACGCCTTCGACTTTTCGAATAAGCGGAAGCAACTCACTCAAGGTATCAAAGCTTACCTCAGCGAATTGCAAATAAAGAAACCCTTGATTGCTTGCGTCTATGGCAAACAAATTGATCCCGTAGTCTTCCATAATCAATAAGATATCTTTGGCCAGACCTACACGATCTAAACAGCTAACTTCCAAGCGCATACTATTGCAATTCCCTTTTTTATATACTCGTTATTGGGATAAAACAATCGACAAATAAAGTTTGCCTAGTTAGAACTAAACTTAAAAGCAAAACTCAACATCGGTAATCGCTCTATACGTTAGAAGTTTATTTGGCTTGTGGCAAGGCTTGTTTACAGCGGATTTGTAACACAAAGAAAATAAAAGCGTGTCAGTCAAGCCAACACGCTGGCGCAAAGCAGTGAGTTCGTCTATTAACGAGTCAGTAAAACATAAGACAATGCTGTCAATAATATCTGTAAAAGCATAAACCTATCGCTTACTGGTAAAGAACGTCTGTTTTTGCAGCCATAATAAAGTCATTTTTATGAAGGCCTTTTATTGAATGAGACCACCAAGTGACTGTCACTTTACCCCACTCAGTTAATATTCCAGGGTGATGAAAATCAGCTTCAGCGAGATCAGCCAGTTTATTAGTAAATTCCATCGCTAATTTAAAATTTTTAAATTTATAGACGCGTTCTAACTGCATAACGCTGTCACGCACTTCAACGCCCCAATCAGGGATCATCTTAATTAATTGCGCTAACTCTTCATCGGAGACCTTAGGTGCATCAGCTTGGCAAGCTTCACATTTCATTTGAGCTAATTCAGTCATCTTTTTTTCCTTCAATGATTCTTCTAAATTCAATTATTCTTTTAAATTCAATAGTTGTTGCTAACATGAGTGTCGTACACAGTTAACGACACGCTGTAAATTCAGCTCACTTTTACTGGGTATGTCGGTTTAAATAAGCCCAACTGTTGTGCTTTTTTTACCGCTGCCATAATGTCCATTTCAGTTATGGCATCCAGATCAGAGATACTTTCAATCGCATAATAAATAGGCTGCATAATATCAATCCTGTAGGGCGTACGCAGCACATCCACTAAATCAAATACTCTGATCTCCGGCTCACAGCCCATTACAAACATGGTTTCGCCTGGCGAGCTTATAATGCCTCCGCCATAAATACTCAGCTCATTATTTTTCGATCGCAACACACCAAACTCAACAGTAAACCAATACAGTCGCGCTAAAAATACACGTTCCTCTTTGCTTGCTGCCAAACCTAGCTGACCGTACAGATGCGAAAAATGAGCAAATGATGGATTGGTTAACAATGGACAATGGCCAAATACCTCATGAAAGACATCAGGCTCTTGCAAATAGTCAAACTCCTCTCGGCTTCTGATAAAAGTCGCCACCGGGAATGACTTGTTGGCAAGCAGTTCAAAAAACTGACCAAAAGAAATTAATGCAGGAACCGCAGCAGTTTTCCAACCTGTAGCTTGTTGCAATACACTATCAATCTCAGGTAGTTGTGGGATCCTATCTGTCGGCAAGCCTAACTTTTCTAGACCATCTAGATATTCTTGGCAAGCCCGGCCTGGAAGGTTAACTCGCTGCCTTGCGTACAGCTCAGCCCAAATATCATGATCGGTTTGCGGGTAATCAATAAAGCCATTAGCGTCAGGCATGTGTGCTACGTAATTTGATTGTTTGCTCATATTCCTAACTCGTCATCCTAAGTCATCGCCCCAATTATTCAGTCTCAGTCTTCCGCCTAAGCATTCTGTCTAACTCATCAATCAGTCAGAAAATAAGTCTGTGAATAAGTCGTTACTTCATACTTAACTAAAGTTGATGTTTTGTTAACCTGATCACAGTTTATTTATCGGCGAAAAGAGGTCGCTTTGTGTAATGAACTTGTTACAGCAAAAACAAACCAACCCCCTCTTACTGAATCATTAGCACACTTAGCCGTACAGTCAGCGTTACAGCCACAAATCATTCTTAAAAATTAAAGCTAGAAACACTGCCAACACCTGCAAGCTTTGTCTCTATTCACATGTTTAAATGCCCGAAATAGTGAAAAATAACCAGCAAGACAACAGAGTAACTAAATTTTACGCCCTGCTTTCAATAATTCTTACCCAAGGGTTACTCATTTCAGTATAGAATGTAAGTTTGTGTGCCGATTCCCAATTAGGAACAGATAGGATTAGAATGAAACAACATAAAATTCGTAAAGCAGTCATCCCTGTAGCAGGCCTTGGAACACGTATGCTTCCAGCCACCAAAGCTATCCCGAAAGAGATGCTGCCAGTTATGGACAAGCCACTGATCCAATATGTTGTCAGCGAGGCCATAGCCGCTGGAATTAAAGAAATCGTCCTAGTTACCCACGCCAGTAAAAACTCGGTTGAAAATCACTTCGATACTAGCTTTGAGTTAGAAACCCAACTCGAACGTCGCGTAAAACGTCAATTACTTGCCGAAGTGCAAGCAATCTGCCCTGCTGACGTTACGATTATCAGTGTGCGTCAGTCCCAAGCTAAAGGCTTAGGTCATGCAATTTTATGCGCTAAAAGTATCATCGGTGACTCTCCATTTGCCGTACTTTTACCCGACGTTATCATTGATGAAGTGAGTAGCAACTTAAGCCAAGATAACCTAGCTGATATGGTTGCCATATATGATGAGACTGAAGTCGGTCAGATCATGGTTGAAGGCGTGCCTCACGAACTGGTTAACCAATATGGTATTGCCGATATCAATGGTGCCGAGCTACAACCTGGACAGTCACTTCCGTTGACTCAGCTAGTAGAAAAGCCAAATGTTGATGATGCACCGTCTAATCTAGCGGTTGTAGGCCGTTATGTTTTACCTCCTGAAATATGGTCTTACCTAGCTAAGACGCCAGCAGGTGCAGGCGATGAGATCCAACTTACCGATGCGATTGCCATGCTCATGGAAAATCAAACCGTTAATGCCTATTACATGCAAGGTAAAAGTCACGACTGTGGTAATAAATTAGGTTATATGCAGGCTAATGTAGAGCATGCTTTGCGCCATAAGGAAATAGGCCCTGAGTTTGCAGAATATTTAAAAGCGATTGTTAAAACGCTTTAATTAAATCACTTTAGTAAAGCGTTAAAACACTTTAGCAAAACGCTTTAATTAAGATCTTAATAACGCTGTCAGCGTTGTTTTTCTTTCTTAAAGCGAACAGCCTAAATTAAAGGATTATAAAAATGACGATTCTAGTTACCGGCGGCGCTGGTTATATCGGCACACATACGGTTGTTGAGCTACTCAACAATGGGAATGATGTCGTTATCTTAGATAATCTTAGTAACTCAAGTGTTACAGCACTAAAAAGAGTCGAGCAAATCACAGGAAAATCGGTCACATTTTATCAAGGTGATGTGCTGAATAGAGCCTTCCTGCAAAAACTGTTTACTGACCATACGATTAAATCAGTTATTCATTTCGCAGGTTTAAAAGCCGTGGGGGAATCAGTAGCTCAACCACTGCGCTACTACGAAAATAATGTCACCGGCACCATAGTATTATGTGAAGTAATGGCTGAGTTTAATGTTAAAAACTTAGTGTTTAGCTCTTCAGCCACCGTTTATGGGGATCCTGCTAGCCTGCCGATAACCGAAGACTTTGCTACAGGGGCAACGAATCCCTATGGCCAGTCCAAATTAATGGTGGAACATATACTTGCAGATCTTTACCACTCAGATAACAGTTGGAATATCGCTCGATTACGATACTTTAACCCTGTTGGCGCACATGAGAGTGGGTTAATTGGTGAAGATCCTAATGACATCCCCAACAATCTGATGCCGTTTATTAGCCAGGTTGCTGTTGGAAAACGTGAACAACTAAGTGTATTTGGCAGTGATTATGATACCGTTGATGGTACGGGTGTAAGAGATTATATTCACGTCGTAGATTTAGCCATTGGTCACTTAAGAGCCTTAGATAAACTGCATACTCAGTCAGGACTTGTTACCTATAACTTAGGAACAGGACAAGGTTACAGCGTACTTGAAATGGTTAAATCCTTCGAAAAAGCAAGTGGCACACACATTAAGTACCAACTTGTGGCGCGCAGACCTGGAGATATTGCAGCATGTTATGCAAATCCAGAAAAAGCGCAAAAAGAACTTAACTGGCACGCGACCCATAGTATCGATGATATGGCACAAAGCAGCTGGCATTGGCAGTCAAGTAACCCCAATGGTTATCAGAACGAAGGCTAAGGTCTTAGGTCCTAGATCTTAGGTCCTAGATCTTAGGTCTTAGGTTCTAGGTTCTAGTATCTAGCGCAGCGCTCTCGCAGTGAGCTTGCAAATGCCCTCCCTAAGTACCTTCTAAAATGAGTAATAAGATGAGTAATAAGATGAGCACGATTAATCAAAGCAGAAGAAGGCTTTTCAATCGTAAAAAGATGAATGCGATTCGCCCTCCTTGGGTCAAGCAGTCAATCGAATTTACCGATGAATGTACCCGCTGCGATAAGTGTATCTCCGCGTGTGAAACTCAAATTATTATCAAAGGTGATGGCGGTTTTCCTGAAATCGACTTTAAAATCGATGAGTGTACGTTTTGTAAAAAATGTGCTGATGCTTGCTTAGAGCCTATTTTTGAAGCTACAGACACAACACCTTGGCAAATGACGGCCGTAATTCAAGATAGCTGTATGGCCTATCAAGGGATCTGGTGCCAAAGCTGTAAAGACGCCTGCGACCCACGTGCGATTAGCTTTACCTTAGCAATAGGAAAAGCACCTGTGCCAAAGATAGATCTAGATGCGTGTAACGGATGCGGTGCTTGTGTGGCCCCCTGCCCATCAACAGCAATCATAGTTAAAAAGTTATAACGCGAACACATACGCTTATGAATAAAGCTAATCCTAAACAAAGTCATAAAGCTAAATAAAACGACTAATTCAAATAACCAAGTCAAATAACTAAGTCAAATAACTAAGTCAAATAACTAACTCAATAAGCCTCCGTGACTACGAAGCGCTACGTTTACCAAGAACGCGCAAAATACCAATCACTATACAAACAGCGCACAAGGCACCGGCTTTAATGACCGATTGCTTAATCTGCATTAACTGAGGGGTTACTCGCTCCACTATAGCCCTCTTCCCCGCTTGCCTTCAGCGCTTTGAATTCCCATTGAATGAACAGATACATAATCCAATTGGTATTACCAATCAGTATCAGAGAGTGAGCGACGCTCAGTATTTGGGTGAACTACTTCAAAGCGAATGGTCAATGAAATAGTTGCCTCTCTGTGAAGCCATTTATTGCTGAAGTAGGAAGCCAAAAATATGACATATAAGCGCCAAATTTAAGTGGTTTTTTTCACTTAAATTTCAAGGTAACATCTACGCAACTAAAACGGACAGTGGCGTCATTATGTTTAGAAAAAAAAGAAGCGGCGGGTTAACATTTATTGCTCAAGGTACCACTTTTACGGGTGAAACAGAGTTTGCGGCGGAAGCCCTCATTGCAGGCGAGCTCTTTGGTAAGGTCAACTCCAGCAACAATATTACTATCGAAAGCGGAGGGTTAATCGATGGTAAGCTTCACTGCACCGAACTAAGAGTCTCAGGTACTTTCCGAGGTAAACTCACATGCGACAAACTCAATATCAGCAGCACTGGTCTGGTTGATGGTGAAGTGAACTGTCAATCTATGGAGATTTTTGAAGGCGGTCAGTTTATCGGCATGCGCGTAAAAGACGATATCGCCTTTTTGCCATCGAATATAGAGACTAAACAAAGCATCAGTAAATCTTCAAAGCAAGAACACATTGAAGATGCTGAGCTAAGCGTTAACTAATGTATTCGTGAACTATGCTGCTGTTAACAAGGGGGGAGTTAACGAGGATATAGCGTTAACTAGGCTTAGTTAACGCTATCATAGGCATTAGCCGTTTCATTTATGACTTGTAAAGATTTGAGCTTTGTGCGGCTTCTCTTTTGTACCACTTAGCTTTTACCACATCAGCCCTTTGTCACACTCAAAAAAGCTTGATGTCATAGCTTAGAGCAGATCCTGCTCTAAGCTTTTCTGTTTATACTCTCTAAGCAATAACAAAAACTCATTTGCAGGCCTATCTACCGTATCTGTTGAGATAAACAGGTGATAACCTAGATGTGCATCTAAAAGACGACAACGATGACCAAACATCGCCAACACGCCCTTAAAACGATCATTCTCTTCAACAAAAGGCGTAAACTCTTCTACCATTTGATTTTCTAATGTAGATAAGTCTTCATCTTGAGCAGATGCCGTCATCAGTAGAGGCCTTTGCTCGGTTAACAAACCCGCCGCTAACCTCAAGGAGATACATTCTAAAATGGGGCCCACCCGTTTTAGTTTAATTCCGATATAGGGTAGCGTCAGCGTATCAAGTCCCTGTAAGACACGAGGTTGATCTAAGCGCTGAATATTATCCCAAGTAATCACAACTTGACCGCGCCGATGAAAATATTTTATTCCTTGCGCAGTAAGCTCTACCGTCACCTCGGGCTCAACCAATTTAGATATTCCTAAAACTGCGGCTATAGCGCCAAATGCAAAAAACACCATACCCGGTGCAAACAGATGGTTACCAGATAAGAAAAGGCCTAAGCTGATCATAACGCTTAATAAACCGAAAAACGTGAGTGTTAGGCCATTTCGCTTATTGATGGGTCTAATCAGTAAAGCTTCATTTATCAACTTCTACATACTCTTATCATTAGGATACTTAACTCGATCCTAGCAGGTTATAAAATCAGGCGCGAGGCCGTTTATAAACAAGGTTCTAGGTTCTAAGTTCTAGGACCTTCTCAAAGACTTGACGGCATAAATGCCGACCTACTATGGTTAAGGTCCTTTTCCATAAATGAGCCAGCGAACGTTCAGTAAATCGTAAGGCCGCAGGCCATTCTACTTTTCCGTCTTTGCTTTCCCTAGGACCTGCTTTTCCAAGCACCTAGGACCTTCTCAAAGACTTGACGGCATAAATGCCAACCTACAATGGTTAAGGTGTTTTTCCGTAAATGAGCCAGCGAACGTTCCGTAAATCGCAAGGCTACAGGCCATTCCGTCTCCGCTCTAATCGTCTCAGCTTGTACCTAGAACCTGCTTTTCCTCGATCCTACGCCCTTCTTTTGCATGTTTAAGCTTGAACCACAGTAATCCCATATACTCATGAATCGCACGCTGGGAATTTAACAGGCTCTGTGCATCAAAACGCCACCAGTAAGTCTCTCTTTGAGCAAAATCTGTCGGTGCAGCACTAACATTCAGCTTTGCATTGGTAAAAATTGCCATAGCTCTTGGCATATGGCTTGCCGAAGTCACTAAACGAAACGGTGCCTCCGCGACTTCCCATTTCATAAATTGCGCTTCTTCGATGGTATCTTGCGCTAAAGGAAACTTAATAATGGACTCAGGAGCAACCCCTAATTCAACTGCAGCATCAAACATTATCTCGGCATGTGAGCGTGAAGATAGTCCTCCACTCCAGCCACTGACCACCAGTTTACACTCTCGCCCCAATGATAACTGGCGCACCCCCTCCGTTAATCTCGCAAGGGCTGTATTTGAAAGCTGCTGTACTGCGGTTAAGTTCGGGTTTTCATCATGGCCACTGCCTAAAACCATCACTAAGCAACCTTTGCCAATAGGTTGGTTATTTACCAGATATTGATCTTCTAGCGGCGCGATTAACCAATTACTTCCCCAGCTACTACTTAACACTATCAGCAAAATAGCTGCGATCATCAGTAAGTTTTTTGATGACCGACGGTTACGCATCACTAAATAAGCCAGTGCTATAAGCAACAGCACCATAGGTATTGGCATAAACAGCTGAGAGATAATCTTTTTTAACCAAAACATTGTAACGATTGCCTAGTGAAGAGAAATGTCTCAAAAGTGTAGCATGCTATTCTCTTCATTAATTTTATTCAGCACTAATTGATATTCATTATGTATCTCGCGATCTATAAATACGTCTCTTGATCGCATCGCGACTCTCCCTCTGTCTAAAAACCAGCTATCGCCCAAAAACAGAGCTCAATATTACGGACGAGTCAATAACATAAGACTGCGAGTCTTAGAACCTCAGAATAACCAACACAAAAACAGAGAAAATGACAATCAGCTTAAACCTTAGCAACCTAGTATCACCACAACCAAGCCGCGCCGCGCACTCCTGAAGAACTGCCATAGACATTTTGTACCACCGGTGTGCGACACTCACCACCGAGTACATATTTGGATAGCAATTCTGGCAGTAATGGATAAATAGCATCAATGTTAGATACCCCACCACCTAGCACTATGATATCAGGATCCAGTAGATTGATGACATGGGCTAGAGAGCGGGCGAGTCTATCTATATAGCGTTCGAAGGCCGCACTAGCGAGCGCGTCACCCTCCCTCATAAGTAGGGCAATATCACTACCCGTTGCGGCCAAGCCACCATAAAGCTGGTAGTCTCGCACCAAGCCGGTTCCTGAAATAAACGTCTCGATACAGTCTTGATTACCGCAAAAACAATTGGTTGAATTAAATTCTTCAGCGCTCATCCAGGGTAATGGATTATGGCCCCATTCGCCGCCGATCCCATTGCCACCACTATGCACTTTGCCATTAATTGCAATGCCCGCGCCGCACCCGGTGCCAATTATCACTCCAAAAACCATACTCTTACCGGCAGCTGCGCCATCTATAGCTTCGGAAACTGCAAAACAGTTGGCATCATTTGCCACTCTGACTTCTCTGCTTAAACGTTTACCTAGATCAATATCTAGAGGATGTCCGTTAATCCATGTGGAATTAGCATTTTTAACTAAACCTGAAAAGGGTGATACCACACCAGGGATCCCCACCCCCACACTCCCTTTTTCGCCAAGCAATTGCTCAGCCTCAAAAACTAAACGTTCGATTGCATCGAGCGTTGCGTTATATTCTCGAGGTGTTGGTACTCGTTTACGAAAAAGCTCCTCGCCCCGCTCACTCAGTGCTACAACCTCTATCTTTGTACCACCAAGATCTACGCCTATTCGCAACATGTTTTCCCCTTCAAAATGTTTGTCTTTATGCCATAGTTAGCAATCGATTTTGGTCTATCACTTCAACGAATAGGGCAGCTATTGAGCCTACCTGTAACCACATTCAATGAATATATTATTGGTATCCCTTACTCTATAAAGTCTAAATAACGCACTAATTTTTATGTTTATATTATTAGTAAGCGCTCATCTAGATACTGCAGTGCCTAGGCCATGTTCACCTAAGCATCTCTCAACTAGACACTATTCACTTAGGCACCTCTCGCCAAAGCACTGTTCACTTAAATAAGGTTCACCAAGGCACAACTCATCAAGCCTGTTTGTTTTTATCCCAATGGGGGGCATAAGCAATAAAGTAAGGATTCAAAATATCCTCTTTTTGATTGTAATCTAGAGGGACATCAGTGTCATATTGCATCACTTTACCACCCGCACTTTCTAACACAGCTTGAGCCGCTGCGGTGTCCCACTCACTCGTTAAACCTAAACGGGGATAAATATCTGCTTCGCCTTCAGCTAACAAACAAAATTTGAGTGAACTGCCTACACTTGTCATTTCATGCTCACCAATCTCTTGCAGGTAAGCTTGTAATCCTGGGCTGACATGTGAGCGACTGCCGACAATTCTAGGTATGACCGATGTCGACTGACTCACTTTAGTTAACGGCCTTGTGCTACCTGTCTGCTGCAACCAGGCTCCGGATCCTAATGAGCCATAAAAACATTTGTCCAACACGGGAGCATAAACCACCCCAGCTACGGCTCTATGGTTTTGAATAAATGCAATATTAACCGTAAATTCACCATTACGTTTTATAAACTCTTTTGTACCATCTAGCGGGTCAATCAGCCAATAAGACTGCCAGTGTCGTCTTTCTTGCCAGTCGATATTAGTCGACTCTTCTGACATAACAGGAATATCGGGCGTTAATTGTTTTAACCTTTGTACAATGACCTGATGACTCGCCAAATCGGCAGCAGTTACCGGACTATCATCAGCTTTCGTTATCACCCCAAGATCATCTTTAGCATAAATAGCCATAATGGCATCGCCAGCTTCTATCGCGATATCCTGAATCGACGCTAACCACTGTGGTTCAAATATTTTAGGCAATGTCTGTATCTCTATAATTTGTCAGCTTAATAAACGTATTATGCCAGTATTTTTCGATTGAAATTAATAACCAAATAATCATTCTATGTCTAAAACAGACTAAGGCGAATGGTAATCGGTTTTAGGACGTTCGCAAGCTCAGCAACTCTCGGCCCTTCCGCTTTAGATTTTACTGTCTCAGCTTATACCGTCTTTGCTTTAACCTAGAACCAGCCTTTCCCAGAACCTAGGACCTTCTATGCTTTAAAACGTTAGCGAAGCGTTCTGTAAGTGAGGCTGCGAACGTTCCGTATACCGTAACTGGCTTTAACCATCTTTGCTTTATATGTCACACTTTGTGTCTATTTATCGATTCACCTTTGTTAATCCTTTCTGCCTGCAGTGAATTCCTCTAAAATGCGCCCCATTGATAAAAGGGAACGCTATGAAACTCAAATTATTATCTGGATTATTACTGCTTGGTTGCAGCTCAGTGCAAGCGGCCTGGTGGGTTGAACCGACTGACTTACCCCTAAGAGCTGATATTCAATTGCTGTCTGATACCGGTGTCATTGTGCAGCCAATTACCACCTACCCGCTAATGTGGGCAGGCTTGAAGCAAGATATGGATAAAGCCGATCAAGCAGCTCTATCTAGCCAACAGCGCGATGCATTCGATAGAGTCAGTCGTGCTTATGACCATGACCATCGTGGCATGAGCAGCAAGATAGAACTTGCTGGAGGCTCAGATACCACACGCTTTATTGGTTTTGGCCAAGACTATCGTGATAAAGCAGAAGCAGCAGTATCAGCTGAAGTCACTAAAGATTGGTTTAGTGCCCGTCTATCAGCAAGTTATCATTTAGATCCTATCGACGGTAACAGTACTCGTTTAGATAATAGCTTTGCTGCTGTCATGTTAGGTAATTGGATTGTCAGTGCTGGCGCCCAGCAAAAGTACTGGGGACCAGGTTGGGATAGTGGTCTTATTCAAACTACCAACGCTAGACCTATGCCAGGAATGACGCTAAGCCGTAACAACAGCCAAGCATTCGACACACCGTGGCTAAACTGGATTGGTCCTTGGACCTTTACGACGTCGTTTAGCCAGATGGAAAGTGACCGTTACGTGCCTGACACCAAGCATTGGGGCGCTCGCGGAACATTACGACCTATTTCTAAGCTAGAAGTCGGTTTTTCATGGACTATGCAGTGGGGTGGCGAAGGTTACGGTAACAGTCTAGGTGACTGGTGGGATGGCCTATTTAATGGCGGAATGACTGAAGGTGAAATTGAAAACGGCCAAGAAAACATGTTGGCTGGTTACGATTTCCGCTGGTCTGATACGGCATTTGGTATTCCATACGGTATCTACTACGAGCGTATACACGAAGACTACCACAACGGTAAGAATAAGCTGATCAACTCGGCCAACTTGGGCGGTGTTGACTTCTTTTTCGCCGACCTTAATACCCGAGTCTTTGTTGAGTACTCCGACACACAAGTCGCTTGTGGTATTGACCCTGATGCATACAACTGCTTATATGAGCATGGATTTTATAAAAATGGTTACCGTTATTATGGTCGCAGTCTAGGTAGTACCTATGACAATGATGCCACTACCTTAGTGGTTGGCGGAATTACACAGCTGGGCGGCGGACAAAACATCAGCAATAAATTCCGTTGGTTAAGACTCAATACTGACGGGACAGATGCAAATATTGGTATTGGTGGTAACCCTGTATCACCAGGCGAGTACGAGCGCGTTTATCAGTTTGATACCAGTTATCACAGACCTTTCTATCAAGGAACATTAAAAGTCGGTGGCACGGTTGGTTACAGTCAATATGTGACTTCGGGTGGTCATGACTGGGATACAACGATTTACGCTGGCTGGGAAAGAACTTTCTAGTATTTAGAAAACTTCTATTCTAGGCTCTAGGCCGTTCACGGGCTCACTTCGAGGACGGCCTAGAGCCAATAAAAACAAGGCCCTAGGTTCTAGGACGCTTCGATCCGAGGACGGACTGCGTCCTGCTAGGAAAATCAAAAGCGATACAGAACCCCCTTAAACCTTCTAGCCCGTTCATGCTGTTACTTTTCCGTCTCAGCTGTTACCGTCTTAGCTTGAACCTAGGAGCTGCTTTTCCTAGAACCTAGGACCTTCTTAGCTTTGCAATGAGTGAGCTTGCGAACGTTCCGTTTACCATTAAGGCCACAGCCTATTCCACTTTTAGCCGTCTGTACTTTAACCGACTGTCCTGTTTTTCCGTCTCAGCTGTTACCGTATTTGCCCTTACCTAGGATCTGTTTTTCCTAATACCTGCTTCACCTCGCAAGTTTTGTTCCTTAATCATAGCGTGTAACTGCTCTTGCCATGAAGCCCTAAGTAGGCTTTCAGGCTTTATATCTAATTGTTGACATAACTTCTGTGCACTCAAGGCGCTTTGATGTGGCCTTTGGGCGATACACCCCTTATGCAATGCTTGCCAAGCTAATGTGCTAATAGGCTCTATTTTGCACGACCTTATATTCACTTCCAGTCCAGATTCAGGCTCTTGTTCAGGCTCAAGCTCAGACTCAGACTCAGACTCAGAGAAGCTGAGCGTTAACCGCTGAATTTCACCTGCCAACTCAAACCAAGAACAACTTGCCCCACCAGCATAATGATACAGGTTGCACACACCTGCCCCAGAATTCTCGGTCAGCCGGCTAATATTGACTTTTGAGCCCAGTGTTTGTGTTTGTGTTTGTGTTTGTTTTACTAGCTTTAAAATCATTACAGCTAATGCTTCACACCAGGTTGGGCTGCCATATTGATCAGCAATGACAGCTAACTTATCTTTTACTTTAAACAATCCCTGCATAGTTTTGACAAAGTTATGCCCCCTACAACTGTATAGCCAGGAGGTACGAATAACCTTAGCCTTAAAGCCTAAGATATCACTTACCCAGCGCTCACCTTCGAGTTTACTCTTGCCATAGATAGACAGTGGCGCCGCAGGATCTTGCTCTACGTATGGGCGTTTGAGCACACCGTCAAACACAAAATCGGTCGAGATATGCACCATACAAATGTTTCGGCTATGACACTCACTCGCAATTAACTTAGGGCCATTAGCATTAACAGACATCGCTTTTTCAATATCTAACTCAGCCTGATCAACACGGTTATAGGCGGCGCAATTAATCACCACATCAGGCTTGTAAGTATCAAAGGCCGTGCGAATTGAATCAATATCGCAAATATCTAGCTGCTGACGACAAAGCCCTATCACGGCATCGCTGGGGTCTAAACATTCACTCACTTCTGGCAATAAGGTCTGCAACATTTGTTGAGCAGCCGTGCGCTGTGCAATATTCACTTGCGTAAGCTCTGCTATAGACAATAACGCCTGCGCTAATTGACTAGCTGCACCCGTGATAAGAATTCGCATCTTGTTTTGATAATCTCTTCTATTTTTAGTTTTAGTTTGATCAAGATTTTTCGAGTAACACTGAATACTCATCTAACGAGCCATGGCCTCGTGATGATAGAAACGCTAATAGCGCCTCAGGACTCCGGTTCAGTAGCCTATCTAGAGGAAAATCAGCTTGCTCGATGATCAGCTCAGCCTGTGTAAAATCGCCCAAGCTGTATGCCACATGAGAGTCAGAGCCCATTACTAACAACCCGCCAGCGTCTTTAACCGCTTTAGCAATTGCCAAGCAATTATGCTCGCTACCTTTTCGAGAGGTTAAAAAGAAGAGTTATTAATCTCAAGCGCTACATTACTTTCAGCTGCAGCTTTAGCAACTGCATTGATATCGATAGGATACGCCGGATTTCCAGGATGAGTAATGATGTCAACATGACCACTGTTAATACAGTTAATCAATGCTGTGGTATGATTTTCTTTATTGCTTGGCGCAAAAACAGGCTCATGAAAACCAGCTAAAACAATATCTAATTCTTGTAAGTAATCGCCAAAGAAGTCTATTTCACCGACCACATTTTTAATATTAGCTTCGATACCTCGTAAAATACCCACGCCATCAACCATTCTAGGTAATACCCGCAAGTTTACAAAATGCCAAAAATGGGGCGCATCGGCCATATCAGGGCCATGATCTGTACAAGCAAATAGTTTTATCCCCTTATGTTTGGCCATCGCAATATATTCTTGCAAGGTACTGTATGCATGGGTTGAAGCAATTGTATGAGTATGGGTATCAACAAGATATTTCATTTCAGTCTCTTCTGTACAAAAGGTTCAAACAAAAAAAGAGTAGACAGCCAGTCTACTCTTTTCGTTAAGATAGCTCTATCGGTAACATAAGCTCACTGATATATAAGTGCCCGCTAAGTATGCGCGTTATCTATATGCTCAAACCTATCCATGCTCAACACATCATGTCTAAATCATTAATGGTCTATAACGTTTATTGAGTTAAAAAAGTCACAAGCTGTTACTTTGCTTCAAGTAGCCCAAATGGCTTAATGGCTTAATGGCTTAAGCTATTTTCTAATTCATCCCATGTTTGGCGTTTACGATAAATGGTTGATGCGCTGATATCCAGCAAGGCCGCAGCTTTAGGCACATTACCCTTACATAAGGCTATCGCATTCTCGATTGTCTGCTTCTCTGTGAGCCATAGCGGTACAATATCATCGCTATTAGTCTCTGACGTTTTTTCTGAAAAATGTTCAGTAGAAACAAACTCTGGTTGCTCAATACCGTCAAGAAAAGAGGCGGGGGCTGAATGCGGCGCCCCAACCGGGGGGCTATTCTTCTGTTGAACCGCGTGTTGAATAGCCTTTGAAGTTTCTGCAGGCTGAGCCTCTAGGGCTGTGGTCACTTGTATCGGTAACATATCAAGCTCGACCAACTCGCTATCGTTTAATACCACTATCTGCCTGATAACATTTTGCAGTTGCCTAACATTACCCGGCCATTGATAAGACTTTAAACACTGCTTAGCATCACTACTTATGCCTTTAAACCCCTTTCCCTCTTCCTTGTTGTATTCTTTAAGTAAGTTCGCTGCAAGTAATAAGATATCTTTACCCCGCATTCTTAATGGCGGCAGCTCGATAGGGATAACATGCAGTCGATAAAACAGATCTTCTCTAAAGCGCCCAGCTTTAACCTCTTCCCAGGGTACCCGATTAGTTGCGCTAACAAAGCGTACATCGACTTTTTCTTCTTTAGTGCCACCTACACGCTGAAATACGCCAGTTTGAATAAAGCGTAATAGCTTACTTTGTAGTTCAAGATCCATCTCGCAGATCTCATCTAGAAATAACGTCCCATTATGAGCTCGGGTCGCTGCGCCATCTCTATTGGCAATCGCTCCGGTAAATGCCCCTTTAGTGTGCCCAAAAATCTCACTTTCAATCAAATCTTTAGGAATTGAAGCACAATTTAATGCCACAAAAGGCCCTTCTCGGCGTTTGCCCGCGTTATGGATAGCATGCGCACATACTTCTTTACCGGTTCCGCTTTCCCCAATGATAAACGCTGAAGCTTTACTGTTCGCAACGCAATCTATGGTTTTATAAACCGTTTGCATTGCCAGTGACTCACCGATGAATCCCATATAGTGCGGTTTAGGTAAACTGCTCTCATATTTTGCCACCAGATTGACCAGCTGACGCTGCTTCAAGGCGTTCCTAACGGTGATTGATAAACGTTTCGCATCAAATGGTTTAACAAGAAAATCAAATGCCCCCAAACGCATTGCATCAACAGCAATATCAATTGTGCCGTGGGCGGTGATCATAATGACAGTGATATCTGGATATGCTTGCTGAACGGTTTCCAAAATATCCATTCCTGACATATCAGGTAGTTGAATATCGAGCACCAACAAATCAGGTTGCCATTGTTTCAGTTCATTTAGGGCATCTTCCCCATGATTAACATGAGTTACCCTCGATCCCTCTGCTCGCAGATATTCAGTATATAACGCTCCGAGCGACATACTGTCTTCAACTAGCAATGTGGTAAATGAGCTCGTTATATCCATATAAAGTCAGCCTATAAATATTGAAGTCGAGATGGGGGAAAGGTCGTTCAACATCATTAACAACAAGGTATCACATAAATCAAACAGGGTTTTACCGTTTGCGTTTGATTCTTAAGATTTAATAAAATTTAATCATATGTAAGTTTAGCAGTTAATCCTCCTTAAGATATTGCTCCAAAGCGTTGCTGAAATAAACTGAGCGTTTGTCCGCCTACCTCTATAACCTCATCCAGTAAAGTGGCAACTTGCTGTAAATCCTCTGCCTTAGCACTTAACTCTAGGTTTTTAGCCACCTCTGAGAGTGCCAATGCACCAAAGCTGCCAGCACTACTTTTAAGTGTGTGTGCCTGTAGGTCTATTTCTGCTAACGCAAAATCTTTACCGCTTTTATAGCTAGATGCGATGACTTTTAACGTGTTCAGCCTATCTTGCGCTTCAGTTAAAAAAACCATAAACATGCGTTGCATGGCTTCTTCACCTAGCATACCGTTGAGATCATCCAGTGTTTTCTCGTCAATAATGGTCATTCGCACCTCATTGCTGTTACCGCTCTGATATTTATCTTGTTGCTGGCTTACTTTTAGCTCTGGTTTTAGCTCTGGCTCAATCGATTTTTGTACTTCCGATTGAACCATTGAGTCCGATTTATTAGAAACACTCACCGAAGAGGTTACTACGCATTGCCCCCCTAACTCTGCCCCGACGACAGACTTAAGCATAGCCTTATCGGCAGCAGGCACAATCCATTGATTAACAACCTGAACTAAATTATCTCGATTTACCGGCTTTGGCACAAAGTCTTTCATGCCAGCCTTCATACACAGTTCAACATCTTCTTTTTGTACATTCGCAGTCATCGCAACAACGGCTTGATTAGGATTAAAACACAATATCTTCTGAGTCGCCTCGATACCATCCATCTCGGGCATTCTCATATCCATTAAGATAAGCCCATACTCTTTGCGCCTAGCCATCTCCAATGCTTCAATACCGTTGTTTGCAATCTCCACTCTGAAACCTGCTTTACTCAATAATGCACTGGCAACAATCTGATTGGCCGGACTATCCTCGGCCAGTAAAATAGGCAGGTGTACCTGCTTATTGGCAATGGTAGTCGGTTTACTCTGCACGTCCTTAGACGCTAGTTCATGCTCACCCATTAGCGCTGCTAACATTATGTCTCGGCTCAAGGGCTTATTAATAACCTGCTCTACACCAACCTCTTTTAAGATTTTAGAAGCTTCTGGCACAACCACTGTCATTAATGCAGCCATCAAACCTTGTTCGCATAAATAACCCTGTTTTAGCTCATTAGCCTGCGCAACACTCAAATCAAATAGACAGTGTTCGTCAATCAAAATCAGATCAAACCGTTCTTGGTTCTGTAACGAGCTGAATATGCAATCAATGCTGTCAACACAAACGGTCGTCACCCCATACTGGTTATATTGCCTTTGCACTAATTGACTATACGTATCGTTTGGATGTACTAAAAGCACTCGAGAGTGGGGAGATACGATATTCACTGCGGGGGTTGCACTGCAATCGCGCTTAAGTAACAGATCAAAACTAAAACAGCTCCCCTTTCCTTGTTGACTATTAACCCCAATGCTGCCTCCCATCTGTGCAATAATCTCGGCACAAATAGCTAAACCTAAACCCGTACCGCTATAATTTGTATTATGAGAATCATGTACTTGGCTAAACTCTTCAAATAATGTCGCTTGAGCGGCCTCAATAATACCAATCCCTTGATCTGAGACTTTGCAATACAAGCGAGTCTCATCATTACCGGGGGCTACTAGCTGCATTTCAATGGCAACACAGCCACCAGAAGAGAATTTAATCGCATTGTCGATTAAATTATGCAGCACCTGCCTGAGTCTTTGTCCGTCACCAAGTACGGTTTCTGGCACGTTTTTGTTTATAAAACTGGCGAGAGCGATCCCTTTGTCTTGAGCTTTTGGCGATAAAACCTGTAGAACTTGCGCCGCTAATTTTGCTGGTGAGAATACGCTCTCTTCCAGTACCATCTGGCCGGCTTCGATTTTAGAGAAATCCAAAATATCATTAATAGTGCTCAATAATGCCGTCCCAGCTTCTTTGGCTGTATTGGCGTAAATACGCTGCTCTTTATTCAAACTCGAGTCCAATAATAAATCCACACTCCCCAATACCGCATTGAGCGGGCTACGGATCTCATGACTCATGGTCGCTAAAAATCGAGATTTTGCTTCACTCCCCAACTCCGCCTGCTCTTTGGCAAATTTAAGCTGTGCCTCATACTTAATACGTTGTGAAATATCGCGAACAAACGCTGTAAATAACATCTCCTGTCCGAGTTGTACTGGAATTAGTGTCAGTTCAATTGCAACCATTTCACCATCCGAACGTATCGCTTTTGTCTGTATTGAATGCTTAACGCTCGTAGCTTGAACAGGCGTAATGTATTGCTCAAAAAAATGCTCAAAGTGTTGGAGTTCTTCCCCAGTAAAGATGGTACTCCCTATCGGTTGCCCAACCATCTGGCGTGTATGCAGTTTAAACAGTAGACATGCTGCATTATTCACCTCCTGGATTTTCCCTGCGGTATCAATGGTGATCAGCGCGTCTTTACTTTCCTCTAATGTGGCTAATAAAATCGACTCAGTCCTTTGCGCTGCAAGCTGGGCTTGCTTTACATCACTGACATCCTTTACAAGCCCCAAAAATAGTACTTCGTCGTCAATACACATTGTTGAAATTGAAAGTTCAATTGAAAAAAGGCTGCCACCTTTTTTCTGTGCAATTAACTCTCTACCTTTGCCTATTATCGTTGCTTCACCTCCATCTAAGTAATCCCGAATATAGCCATCATGAAGCTGCCGTTCATTTGGTGGCATTAACAATGACACATTCCTGCCGATAAGATCTGACGAGCTATAGTCGAAAAGGCGGCTAACAGCGGGGTTTACGTCCTTTATTATCCCTTTTTGGTCGACAATAAAAAAACCATCAACGGCGGTCTGCAAAATGGTATTCAGTCGAGTATTTGCACTCTCTAACGCTTGGGTTTTATCCGCTATTTTCTTGACCATTTGATTAAATGCAAACATGGCTTTGCCAATTTCATCATCACTGTTAACAGGGATCTGCACTTGTGACTCCCCCTGTAAAACTCGCTGCGATGCAGCTTTAAGCTGTGCCAAATTGCGGGTTAAATAGTGGCCTAACAACCAAGAAAAGAGGGCTACTAAGAACATCTCTACGGCTGCAATAGCCAAAAAACGTGTTCTAGCATCAGTAATAAAACTATCTAATTGGGCCGTATCAAATCCTAATTCTACTTTGCCATAACTAAAGCCTGATTCTTGTATGCTCCTTTCAATATCGAGAATACCGTCATCAACATTCGCTATCCCACTGTCTAGTGAGCCATTAGCCTCACCGTTCATTCTGCCGGCACTCACCAAGAGTCGGTTTTGGTCATAAATATTAACGTAGAGAACCTGAGACGTTGTCAGTAGCTCGTTAGCAAGGACATGGAGAGTGGATAAATCACTGCTAATCACCGCATCTTTTGCGGCAGCAGCAAAAAGTGACGCGGTAGAGCTGGCTCGCTTTTCAATTTCGGTTTGGTTTGAGGTTTTTAAATAATCAACACTGGTATAGACCAGCAACATTAACAGCAAACCTTCGATTATTCCGATCCCTAAAATAGTCTTTATTCGAAATGACACTATTGGTTCTCCTTTAACGGCGCGTTAAGCTCACTTAACGCTAACGCACGCACATCATCCCAATCGCCACTTGCTGCAGCCTCCATCCCTTTAAAACCCAAGCCCTTTAATAGTGAGCGCCCTTTGCTCGTTGTTGAAAGCGCTAATAACTCACTGAGTAGTACTTGTCGAAGTTCTCGAGATACTCGCGGGTGGGTAGCAATAGCATGAGGAGTGTAGCCGGGAGTGCTCCATAAGACCTTTAGCTTTTCAGTGACATCACTATCCATATTGTTAAATGTACGCCCCACGCCGCCGCCAGCATCGACAAGCCCCTGAGCCACCGCAAGATATACAGAATCATGTGACCCCACATACTTAGTGCTATGAACAATACCTTGCTGTTTTAAAATCGCGCGAGGAATCACGCTCGCAGCAAAAGCTGCGGGAGCCGGAAAGGCAAGTGACTTGCCCTTAAGATCGGCAAGCTTGGTTATTTTGGAGTCTTTATTTACAACAATAAGACCTTTGATGTATTTATCTTGTTCCTTTGCTAAGGCGATATAGCCAGGGGATGCGTTAAATACCGTGAAATGATATGGATTCATATAAGCAATATCGTACTCACCATTTGCTAAACGCATTTCAAAAGTGGGAATATCCGGCGCTGTTGCAAATTGCAAATTAAGCTTTGCATTTTGCGACAACTCAGCTAAAACCGGAGCCCAACCTCTTGCCAAAGTACTCGCTGCCTGTTGTGGCACAACGCCAAACGTCAACACCCTAGGCGCTACATCTGCAGCCATTGTTATGGCGCTATAGCAAGATATAAAAATAACCCAATATAAAACAATAGCTTTAGTAAACAATGGCATTACAGGCATTCGCTTATATCCCTATTTTTAAACACATTGAGTTGCTAACTATTTAGTTAACTAGATACTTATTTACAGTAATCAGCAATCCTTGTGCCAACCAACTAAAAAATTAACGGTAAATAGCTTTCGGTTGTCTGGCATAAAGCTTGCTTTGATGTAACACCCCTAGCAATTTCAATCCAAGAGGAAGACGATGCCTTTATCTTCTGAGCTTAACAGGCAGTATAAAATCATCCTTGTGGAAGACAGCGATAGTGAGCGTTGCTTGCTACTGCAGTTACTCGATGCGATGGGATTTAAAGCCCAAGGTTTCTCTAATGCCAAAGCAGCGATAGCACAGATCCAGCTGGAACATGTCGATATAGTTATCACCGACTGGATGATGCCCACCACCAGTGGTATTGAGCTGTGTCAGAAAATAAAATCAATGCCCTGTTCGCCATATACCATATTGCTTACCAGTAATAATCAAAACGCACACATCATCGAAGGAATCGAGTCTGGAGCCGATGACTTTATCGCTAAACCCTTTCACACTGGCGTGTTAAAAGTCAGGATCCTTGCGGGGCTGCGCATTATCGAGATGCAACAAGCGTTAGAACGCCAGAATGCAGCATTGAACCAAATGTTAATAAGAGAGCAAGATTATCTAAGTAAACTAAAACAAGATCTCTCTACTGCCGCTCAATTACAACGAGCCTTACTGCCTAAAAATACCGATTTAACCGCAGGATGGCGAGTCAACGCCGCTTTTAAACCGGCTCAAGATCTCGCCGGAGATGTTTTTCAATGCTTCAACATTGGTCAACATCATATCGGTTTCTATTTATTGGATGTGAGCGGACACGGCACTGCAGCCTCAATGTTAAGTTTTACATTAGCGCACCACTTATCTTGTCATCAGGAGATCTGGCAATCGCTTGATCTATGTAAAATTGCCAACAAGGTCAACCAAGAGTTTGACGACCCTGAGCAGTGCGGGCGCTTCGCTACCATGTTGCTCGGAATGGTAAACACCCAAAACGATAGCATCGAGCTAATCAATGCAGGGCACCCCTCGCCTATTCTTGTTAGTCCCACTGGTGCAAAGTTTATTGATGATCCAGATATTGGTAGCCAACTCCCCATTGGGATCAGTAAGCAATATCACTATCAAAGCCAACAATTCACCTTAGAGCAAGGCTGCCAACTCTTGCTTTATTCCGATGGTATTTACGAATGTCGCCATAGTAAGTTTGGCAACTTTGGCTTACCGAAATTACTCAAAAATGTACGTGATGCAAGATCGCTATCGGCAGAGAAACTATTAAATTACCTCTGCTATAGCTCAGAACTTTGGCAAGAGAAACAAGCACAAGACGACATATCACTCATGCTCATCTCATCCACAAATAGCTCGGCTCATTGTGGCTCTCAGATGTGAGGAAATACATATGAATAGCTTACAGTTCAATCTAAATAGCAATATCATGACGACCCATTCTATCAGCAGAGAGATGGAGCAATTTTTACTGCAAAATCAGGTATCCGATACGAAACGATTCAAGGTGATCACCTGTGTGTTAGAAGCGGTTTCAAATGTATTTATGCATGCAAGCCCAGAGCTGGACTCCATGATAATCGTGTTGCATTGTGACGAGCACAAGATAACCATCGATCTACTCGATGACTCTACACAGCAAACCTTGGAAGCACCAAAGACTTGCCCACCAGCCGAGTCACTATCAGGCCGAGGACTATGGATAATTAACAACTGGATGGACAGTGTACGAATGCAAAAAACTGTTGCTGGCACCCACTTACAACTGATGCTTGCAGTTTAAAGTAAAGCAAGAAAGGTAACAGGTATGAGGTGTAAGGAATGAGATCCTAGGACGTTCGCACGCTCACTGCGAGGACGCTTCGCTGCTAGGCAAATCAAAATGAAACAGCAGCACCTTTAGGTTTAAATTAACTTGTCGGCTCTTGCATGTTCGTCTTTGTACTGTGGCTTACCCCGGTTATTCCACCTTCACTCTATTTGACTTTTGCGGCTCATAACCATCGCGTTTGCTTGTATAGACACTAGCAGGACCAAAGCGACACTCTCCCAGGATTGTGGCTTAATAAACCTAGTCACTTCTTAGAAACGCAGCGCTCTTCTTAGCTTTTACCGTCAGCGAAGCGTTCTGTGAGTGAGCTTGCGAACGCTCCGAATACTGTAAGGCCACCGGCCATTCCTCTATTCAGCCTTAGCTTTTCCTAGCTCCTGGCTCTCAGCTCTCAGCTCTCTGGCACTCTAACCTCTAACCTCTAACCTCGAAGCGTGGCCCCTTCTTAGCCTTTAATGCCCTTTCCCATTTTGCATTGCAAATAAAGAGCATCACTTAGCTGTCTGCGTCATTGTGTTGATAAAACAATAAAAACCTATAAATACAATAAGATAAAAACTGGCATTAGAGTTGCTAGCTTAATGTGTAAATAGAATAAATGTGTAAATGAAATATGTAATTGAAAGAAGTGTAAATAAAAGCCACAAGTAAAAAAATGAGTAACCACCAACAAATTTAATACCTGTTCAGATAACCAAGCAAAATGCCAAGTGCATTTTTAAGGATGGCGATATGTTTTTCTCCAAATTACCTCAGAACAATGCCTGTAAAATCACCCTACCGGTTGAAGTGATAATGACTCAAACCGCAACGCTCAGAGCTGCAATTTTGCAACAAATTGATGCAGGGATTACGCGGTTAATTATCGACCTTCACCAAGTAGAGTACATCGATTCTAGTGGGCTATCAGTACTCATCTCAGCGTTAAAACGCGTAGAAAAAGAAGAGGGTGAAATTGTACTACTCTCACCAACAGCTGGAGTGCGTTCACTCATTGAGCTTACCCGTTTGCATCAAATTTTCTCCATCTATGAAGATGAAACAGCTGCCATTGAATACATTTGCAATGAGCTTGCCGATGAAAACGTAATATAAGTTGAGGCCGCCGTTATGACTCCCAATCACAGCAAGCAAAAAAAGAATAACATCCACAAACTAGGCTCACACAAGTTAGGCTCATTAAGCCACGTAGGCTTGCTATGTTTATTGCTCTCGGCTTGTGTCACCCCCCATCACCCAGAAGAGTCTCAAATCTGTGCGGGTAACAGCGATGACAATATGACTCAGTGTCATTTTTATAGTCGCGACACACCATATATGCGCAGTATAAAGGGAGCCAAAGCTGAAAACCTTAGCCCAAATAGATCTAATACTGAAATGAGCAACACATGGTTAATGCATGCAGGGCAATCTCAGCAAGCATTACATCTTCCGCAAAATATTCGCTTATCTGTAGGTGACCGACTCAAGATCCAGGTGCTCAACGGAGAAGAGTTCAGCGGTGATGTTGAAGTCAATAACGATGGCTATATCTACCTACCTTATTTAGAGCCGATTCACGCGAAAGGTCTTGATATTGCAGAGCTAACAAACACTATTCAACAGTATCTTGTCGATGAGGAGTTTATGCTAAAAAGCAGCGTGCGTTTAAGCATCACCCCCTTAAAGTGGGCACCTGTTGAAATTACAGTATCGGGAGGCGTATTTGAACCGGGTCAACACCTGATCAATAAAAAGTCCGACTTAGAAATTATTGATGATGATGGTAACCACAGTGGCGACCAAGCTGGCCAACGTACAATAGCTTCTGCGCTCAGAGCATCTGGTGGAGTTCGCCCTGATGCAAATGTCTCAGCGATCACTGTGTTCAGAGGCCAACATAGCTTCACCCTAGATCTATCTGGCGTGATCCACGGCTATCCTGTGCCAAGCATGACCTTGATGTCTGGCGATCACATTCATGTACCACAACATGATTATTTCGATGATGCTTTAGCTCGCCCATCACAGATCACCGCGCCGGGTATTCGAGTCTTTATGTCTAACCTGACTCAGCCGGCCTCCAGTAACGCCCAATCAGCGGTAGATACTGAAGCAACTCGATTTCCTTACGGCACTCGTCTGTTAAATGGTGCGATTGCAGCCAACTGTGTGGGGGGGGCGCAATCGACTAATGCCAGTAGACATTTATTGCTGATCACTAAAAACCCTCTTACCGCTCAAGTCGATGTGATTGAACGCTCAATAGATGACTTAATCAGGAACTCGTGGGAAACCGGGATGAATCCCATTTTAATGCCTGGCGATGGGATCGCCTGTTATGACTCTCGCGTTACCAATATCCGAGAGATTGCACGTTCAATTACCGAAGTACTCGTTCCAGCAACCTTGCTTGAATTGCTTTAAATAGTGACATAACCAGGAGGTTATAATGACAACACAACACTCCTACAGACCTCTTTTATGGTTAAAGCACTACTTTGTAGCTGGTAGTCAACTTTCTGCTAAAAAAAGAAAGCGTGCCTATCTTATCGTTACCTCGCTACTGCTGCTGACTATCTGGCTTTTAGTGTTGCTATTTACGCTATTAAGCCCAAGTCGCTATATCAGCCAATGGATCCTTATACTTCCTGGGGCTGGTGCCGGCGCCTTAGTCAGCCTAGATAGTGTGGGCCAAGCTAATAGCTCTACCAACTCGCCTTATGCAAGTAGTGCTATCGACCCTAGAATTAATTACAAATCTATTGCAAATAGTAAGCCCCTTATTAATGCAGCAGCTAAAACACTTCACCTTAAAAGCAGCGAATTTGGCATGCCAAAACTAACACTTCCTAACCAAACAGGGATGATGAAATTTAGTATAAAAGGCGCAACAGCCAAAGACGCACAGCAAAAAGCCTGGGCCCATTATCATAGTTTACAAGCATTATTAGCTGAGCTGCGCCGAGATGAAATTGAGCAACGTGAGGATGCCATCCGAGTAGGCATGGCCACTTTTGCCAATAAAGTGCATTTAACCCAGAATAAATTACTCGAGTTTCAGTCAGCACATGGTCTAGTGTCACTCGATCAGTTTAAAGAGCTCGCTTTGACCATGGAAAGACTTAGACATAACAAAGTCAATCTCATCTCAGAGTTACAAGGCGTGAAAGCCAGCCAGAAAATGCTCGAAATACACTTAGGCTTAACCCCCAAGCAGGCGGCTGGCTTACTTACGCTTAAAAATGATCAGTTGTTCCAGCAACTTCTTATCAGCTATACCAATGTTACCGCAACTCTAGCCGAATACCGCAGTCGGTTTGGCAAACGTCACCCAAAAGTCGTTACCTACCAAAACGAGCAATTATCAATTCTGGCCGCCCTAAGTAAACGCTGTAAAAGTCTGCTTGGCTATAATGATAAGCGCTTGATGTTAATGCTATCGGCTGATGACTTAGACGGCCGTGCTCAACTCATGCAAGAGTTGCTATCGCTCAACACCAAAGCCGAAGGGCTAAGGCACCGAATTGATGCCCTATCTGATCAGATCCATGCATGGGATCATAGGTTCAACGACAGTAATGATGATGCAGCCAAACTCGAAGGCCTACAGCGGGAGCATCAGGTCGCTACCGCAGTATTTACCTCCGCACTTGCAAAAATGGACATAGGTAAAGCCGACATCTACGCAGCCTACCCGTTATTGCAACTGATGGCCCCACCATCATTAGCCGAGAAACCCGATAATTTACGTACCCTGCTAGCAATAGTCGGCGGGATTGCAGCTTCGATCTCATTAATTGCAGGAATGGTAATGCTATGGATCCGCAAACCAATACTCCAGAAAATTCTGACGAATTAATTATCTGGCGAGCGATCACTGGCACCTATCTGTTTTGGCTGTTAGGCGCCATGTATCTGGTCGCCCCCGTCATAGCGTGGATCTTGCTGTTGCGCATGGTTAAACGAGCCTTGCTGGATCACCAGAGTTATACCGTTAGCAAAACACAAGCCTGTTGGATTGTCGCTATGGCAATCATGTTACTCGCATTGGTAATAGGTCACCTAACAAACGACTTAGGTCTAGCCAAACTGATAAAGTCGAGTATCGGTTGGGCCAAAGGCTGGGCGCTGTTGGCAATATTTCCTTTATTGGGCAGCCTAAAGATCCGTCCCGAGCTTATCTACCGAGCATGTTGTATTGTGTGCAAACACACTCTGATCTTACTGCCCATCTTCATACTCGCATGGATCATTAAGCTCCCGGCTACACTCTATACTTCCCCGCTGAGTATTATTGGTGGCCCAGGCCCAGAGTTCTTTAATGTCAGCTTATATGAAATTGATCCCGCTAACGGCCTCCCCAGGTGGCGACTCTTTACCCCCTGGGCTCCCGCCCTAGGCATGATAGGCAACCTATTTTTTACTTTTGCCCTGCAAGAGAAGTCTAAACGATTTAAGTTTTATGGCTTTGCGGGCAGCTTTTGTATGATCTTGCTATCGCAATCACGCTTAGCCTTAGTCTGCTATCTACTACTGATTGGCTTTTTCATGTTTATCCGTTGGTTTCGCTCACCTTGGATTTACTTTGTTGCCAGCCCGCTATTACTCCTACTTGGCGGTTCAGGTCTTTATGTCGTCGACAAGGTGCAACAGAGTGTAGAGGCTTTTAAAGCTGCCCGTGCAGGCTCGACCCGGGTTCGCCAAGAACTGGCTAATATCGCCCTAGAGCGCTGGGCAAACGAGGCGGTAGTATGGGGCCATGGCATTGTCGAACGCGGACCGCATCTAGTTGAATATATGCCAATCGGTTCACATCATACCTGGTACGGCTTATTATTTGTTAAAGGCATTGTGGGCGCTATCGCCTTAGCGGTTCCTTTACTTGTAAGCCTGCTTGCTCTACTCAAAACCCTATTTAGCTCGCGCCTAAGCGCTGTTGGCGTTGCGATTATCTTTCAGCTGATTTTATACACATTTGGTGAAAATCTAGAGATCCTTGCCTACCTGTTCTGGCCAGGGCTTGTCATTGTCGGGGCCGCTTTAAAAGAAGGTTCTAAAGGAAGGTTAAAGGAAGGGACTAGGACCTAGGGCGTTCGCAAGCTCACTGCGAGGACGGACTATATAAACAAGGTCCTAGATTCTAGGACGCTTCGCTGCTAGGAAATCAACAGCGGAACAGTACCGGCTTTGACCTTCTATGCTTGATGTAGGCAGGGCTTTAGTCCATCACAAACAAACCAATACATAAATAGACGGCATAAATGCCGACCTACAAAATATAGACATCAACTTGAAATACTGCCTTCCTACATCTTTGTAGGTTGGGCTTTAGCCCATCACA
>NZ_JBRILT010000049.1:0-35070 GCF_052977065.1 Shewanella sp. 125m-1 | reverse complement strand
CCCCAGAACAGTAAAACCAAGGCCTCAACGGTATGCCAAAAATAAAAATGCCGTTCACCTTAAGTGAACGGCATTACGCCAAAGGGCGCGTTTTTATTATTCAGCTACTCAGTGTTTACTGAAGGAGTGAAATATCAGCTGCATGTAAGAACTGCTCACGTAGGCTAGAAAGTAGCGCTAAGCGGTTATTCTTAAGTGCTTCGTCGTCAGCCATAACCATGACATCTTCGAAGAATGTATCAACACTCTCACGCAGGCTCGCAAGCAGTGCTAGCGCTTCTTGATAGTTAGCAGCCGCAAAAAGCGGTGCTAGCTGTGGCTGAAGCTCTGCAAGTTTAGCTGCAAGCGCCTTTTCAGCATTTTCGACAAGTAGTGTGTCATCGATAGCTGCTGGTAGTTCACCTTCAACTTTAGCCAAGATGTTTGATACACGCTTGTTGGCTGCTGCCAGTGCTGATGCTTGCTCTAGTGTTCTAAAGTGAGCAACGGCTTTAATGCGGCTTTCAAAATCAGCTGGTGCAGTAGGGCGACGAGCGAGTACCGCTAGAATAACGTCGACACTCACACCTTGATCTTGATACCAAGCACGGAAGCGACCCATGAAGAATTCAAGTACATGCTCTGCAACGTTTTCGTTAGTGAGGTTCTCGCCGTGTAGTTCTTGTGCTTTAGCAATTAAATCAACAAGATCTAGTGGCAAGTTGTTCTCTAAACAGATACGTAGCACACCAATTGCTGCGCGGCGCAGTGCAAATGGATCTGCAGCGCCTTTAGGCGCTTGGCCAATACCAAAAATACCCACTAGCGTGTCGAGCTTTTCAGCCAGTGCAACACAAATAGAGATAGGTGCTGTCGGTACGGTATCGCCAGAGAATTTCGGCTTATATTGCTCAGATAGAGCAACCGCAACGGCTTCAGTTTCACCGTTAAGGCGTGCGTAATGCATACCCATGGTGCCTTGAAGATCGGTAAACTCCATCACCATGTTAGTCATTAAGTCTGACTTAGACAGTAGACCCGCACGCGCAGCTTCTTTGCTGTTAGCATTAATGCTGCTAGCAATATAACCCGCTAAAGCAGATATACGTTCAACACGCTGTTTAATGGTGCCAAGCTGCTTTTGGAATACAACGGTTTCTAAGCTGGCAAGGCGTGCTTCAAGCGACTCTTTCTTATCAGTTTCAAAGAAGAACTCAGCATCGGCAAGACGTGGGCGAACCACTTTTTCGTTACCAGAAATAATCTGCTGTGGATCTTTTGACTCGATGTTAGTCACAAAGATAAAGTTTGGTAGCAACTGACCGTCATTATCAAATACAGGGAAGTATTTTTGATCGCCTTTCATGGTGTATACCAAGGCTTCTGCTGGTACGTCTAAGAACTTTTCTTCGAAGCTGGCCGTTAATACAACTGGCCACTCTACGAGAGAAGTCACTTCTTCTAGTAAGTCATCTTCAAGATCGGCTACGCCGCCAATCTTAGCTGCAGCAGCCTCAGCACCAGCTTTAATAATCGCTTTACGCGCTTCATAATCCGCTAATACTTTACCTTTCTCTTTAAGAGCAATAAGGTAGTTGTCAGCATGATCTAGCTCGAAGCTAGACTCACCCATAAAGCGGTGACCACGAATCACGCGATCAGATTTAATACCTAATAATTCACCATCAACCACTTCGCTACCTAGTAGCATAGTCACCGTATGGACCGGGCGGATAAATTGAGTCGTGTTGCTACCCCAGCGCATAGGCTTAGGAATAGGTAACTTATCTAAAGAGCGCTGCGCCATATCGGCAATCAGGCTTTTAGTTTCAACACCAACAACACGCGCTTGGTGCAGTAACCATTCACCTTTGTCAGTCTTAAGACGATCAGCTTGCTCAACAGTAATACCGTTACCACGAGCCCAGCCCATAGCGGCTTTTGTTGGGTTACCGTCAGCATCAAAAGCTTGAGCAACAGCAGGGCCGCGCTTTTCAACAACTTTGTCTGCTTGTGCCTGTGCAAGTTGGTTGATGCTAATAGCTAGGCGACGCGGCGCTGCATGCCATACCGCAGACTCAAAGCTTAATTCTGCTTTAGCTAGCTCTTCGGTAAAGTTGGCTAAAAAAGATTCGGCTAGCTTACGCAGTGACTTTGGTGGTAACTCTTCTGTGCCTACTTCAATAAGTAAGTTTTCAAAATTCATCTGTTATTCCTCTACTTACACATTGGGAAGCCAAGCGCTTCACGGGCCTGATAGTAAGACTCAGCTACGCCTTTAGCCATGGTACGAACGCGTAAGATATAACGCTGGCGCTCAGTAACAGAGATAGCGTGGCGAGCATCTAGCAAGTTAAATGCATGAGAGGCTTTCATTACTTGCTCATAAGCAGGTAGTGGAAGTGGCTTTTCTAGTGTCAATAAACGCTCACAAGCTTGCTCACAGTCGTCGAACATCTTGAACAGTACTTCAACATTGGCATGTTCGAAGTTATAAGTTGATTGCTCAACCTCGTTCTGATGGAAAATATCGCCGTACATGATCTTGCCCATCGGGCCATCGGTCCATACAAGGTCGTAGACGCTGTCTACTTCTTGAATGTACATCGCTAGGCGCTCAAGACCGTAAGTAATTTCACCTGTTACGGGCTTACACTCTAGACCACCCACTTGCTGGAAGTAAGTAAATTGAGACACTTCCATGCCGTTCAGCCAAACTTCCCAACCTAGACCCCAAGCACCAAGAGTCGGAGATTCCCAGTTATCTTCTACGAAGCGCACGTCATGCACATTCATATCAACACCAAGGGCTTCTAATGAGCCTAGGTAGAGTTCTTGAATGTTACTTGGCGATGGCTTTAGTACTACTTGGAATTGGTAGTAGTGCTGAAGACGGTTAGGGTTTTCACCGTAACGGCCATCAGTCGGGCGACGACATGGCTGAACATAGGCACTGCTCATTGGCTCTGGGCCTAATGAACGTAAGAATGTCATCGGGTGGAATGTACCGGCACCGACTTCCATATCTAATGGTTGAACGATTGCGCAACCTTGCTGCGCCCAGTATTCCTGCAGGGTCATAATGAAGCCCTGGAATGTTTTTACGTCGTGTTTCGTCGTCATATCCGCTTGTCTACTGCCTGGAAGCTTTAATAGAAAATGGTTTCGATTATACCTTGTAGAATAACGCTTATGTAGGTTATTTTTTATCTTACTGACGATAAATTTAGGATTAAGGTTATGGAAGTAACGCGTTGCGGTTGGGTTAGCGCTGAACCCATTTATCAAGAGTACCATGACAAGGTATGGGGAAAGCCGGTTTTTGATAGTAGAGAACTGTTTGAAAAGCTGTGCTTAGATGGTCAGCAAGCGGGTTTATCTTGGATTACTATTCTCAAGAAACAGCAAAATTATGAGGCGGCATTTGCCAATTTCGACCCTAAAATAATCGCAACATTCGATGCCCAAAAAGTCGAAGAGTTATTGCTTAATCCTGGAATTGTACGCAATCGTTTAAAGGTAAACTCGATCATCAGAAACGCAAAAGCCTACCTTGAATTTGTTGAGCAGGGTAATGATTTCTCAGCATTTTTGTGGGGTTTTGTTGATGGTTCACCCAAGGTCAACCACTTTACATCTATGAGTGAATTGCCGGCACAAACTCCAGCATCTGAAGCCATGTCTAAGGCATTAAAAAAGATGGGATTCAACTTTGTCGGCCCGACAATTTGCTACGCCTTTATGCAGGCTGTGGGCATGGTCAATGACCACACTACGGACTGTTTTTGTTATAAAAAATAACACTCATATCTTAAACGTTTAAGGCTGTGTCATCAGAAGTTGTGATGGGTCTTCTGAGTGCAAATAGATAGCTTTAAACTCGACTTCACCCGTTGTACTTTCAGAGGTATTTACAAAGCTAATATTGCTATCAAACTCCTGTATCAATTTTTTGTTTTTTGCAGTCAATTCGTTAGTGATAAGAGACAGGGCGCAGATTCGTCCAGAACAGACAGTATGCTGTTCATAGATAGCTAAGTCTTTTAGGGCGATTAATTGCTGATTGAGTTTTTCTTGTCGATTAATCGCAAGCTCACTATTTGTGTTTGCGCTAGAAGTTTGCTCGATAAAATCTGCCATACCGACTGTTAATACATGGGTCAAGGCCGCGCCATCAAGAGTACCTTGTTCATTTACAAAGAATGCATTTATCGAAGCCTCATCGACGAGTTTGGTGTATTGATTGTTGAGGCTATCAGGCTGCTGTGTAGAAAGTTGTTGTTTTTGCGTGATTGCCTCTTGTTTCAATCGGTTGCTATCGGCATTTGTTTCCGGTTCTTTTTGGCTCTCTAGAGTTAATGTCTTTTCAGTCGTAAATTGTGGGGTTTGAGTTGTTGTATCTGCTGAGTTTATAAACTGTATTGTGACAATGATAGATAGTGCAGCGCTAACTATAGCTAAAGCAATTACTCTATATGTACTCATGTTTTTATTCCCTAATGTGTAAAGAGTTCCATTCCCTAAGTTTTAATATAATGTATTAGCTAAAGTTAATGAAGGCATTTGAATAAAGGATGTTCCACGTGGAACATCCTTTTTTATTGTTAGCTTTTGGGCTAATAATGCAATTTTTGAATCAAAAAATAATTTCCCTCAAATTTAAAAAACCACAGCTAAGTTACTCAGATTTTAAATTAAAAATTGAAATTTATTCTTCAAAAAAGAACGCTTCTCTCTGCTTACCTCTATTTTTCGAACCACCATTTAATTGGTCCATTGTTTCTGCATTAAACAGTTTACCGTTAACCATGGTGTAAGTTACTCGATCGGTTACGCGAATATCTTCTAGCGGATTACCATCGATAACGATTAAGTCGGCTAGCTTACCTTGCTTGATTGAACCAATTTGGTGATCCATTGCAAAGTGTTTCGCTGGGTTGATGGTGGCCGTTTTTAGAACCTCAAGATTACTCATCCCGCCTTGAGCAAACATCCACATCTCCCAATGAGCGGCCAAACCTTCACGTTGACCATGGGCACCGATATTCGCTTTGATGCCGACTTCATTTAACTCGTTAGCAACGCGAGCCACATTGAAGTGGTTGTAATGCTCATCGGGTGCAGTAGGGCGACGCATGGAGCGGGCGTCTAAAATATCCGACGGTACATACATAGAAAGACGTGGGTGAGCCCAAACATCTGTCTTATCGTACCAATAGTTCTCACCTGAAATTCCGCCATAAGCGACAACGAGTGTTGGCGTATAGCCCACATCGGTTTGTCCCCAGAATTGTTTTATATCGCTATAAACATTGGCTGCTGGTAGCGAGTGTTCAATACCTGTATGACCATCGGCGATCATGGTGAGGTTGTGTTGCAGCAAGCTTCCGCCTTCAGGTACAACCATCATCTCTAGCTCGCGTGCTGCAGCAATAACTTGTTGGCGTTGATTACGACGAGGCTGGTTATAACTCTTTACACTGAAAGCACCGACTTTCTTGAGGCGCTCTAGGTGGAATTTTGCATCATCGAGTGAATCTATATGAGAGGTATAACCTGGTATGTTCGCGCCATATAAAATGGTACCGGTTGAGAATATACGCGGACCTGCAATATTACCGGCTTTCTGTTGCTCTGAAGCGGCAAAGATTTCGGTAGTATCATTTGATGGATCATGAATCGCCGTCACACCTAATGATAGGTTTGAATACAACTCCCAGTTTTGTTGAGGGATGATTTCATTTTCCCCTTGAGCACCGTGAGCGTGAGCATCGAATAAACCAGGCATCAGAGTTTTGCCTTTAATATCGATGACCTTAGCATCGCTAGGAATATCAATTACAGAGGCAGGGCCAACGCTAACAATATGGTTATCTTTGACGATAACCGTACCATTTTCGATGACTTTATCGTTTTCCATGGTGATGATGTTGCCGCCAACGAAGGCGATTGTTCCACGTGGAACATCGGCCTTTTGAGTGAAACCAAGATCGGTAATCGTTGGCTTAACTTTGTTATCTTCAGCCTGTTCATTATATTGAGTATCTACATTCACCTGATACAACTCAGGACCAAGGGTCCAATACAGTTGATCGCTGTCGTTGTTCCAACTAATACTTTCACCCGCACGAACACTTAACTGCTCAACAGGAAGGTTGCTCGCCTTGGGACCAATCTGAACAGTTTCGCCGTGTTTGGCAAAGGGGGTAACGAACACCTTAAAGCGTTCGGCAAAAGCTAACTGTTTACCATCAGGTGATACTCTAAACTCAGTTGCATGCTTACTGGTGTAATGCACGCGTTTCTCGAAACCGTTTAAGCCAATTGAAGCTAGCTGTGGTGTTTCACCGCTTTCCATAAAATAGACGCGGTCGTTATCGGCACCAAACTGTGGTTGGTATCCTTCGGCTGTAATCTTAGTATTGTTATCACCATCAATATCGACTTGGTAAAGGCCCGTTTCTTGAGACCAGGTGCGCGGGGTGATGTAACCGCCTTTGGCTTTACGGTAAACCACGGTCTCACCATCAGGAGAGAAGGTGGGTTCGACATATTTCCCCGGCTCTTCGGTGAGTACCTTTACGCGCTTATTACGTACGCTTGCTAGGCTCACTGTACCTTGCTCTTGGTCATCCCAAGTGGTGAAAACAACACTCTTGCCATCACGAGACCATTGTGGAAATAGTTCTCGCAGTTCACTATCGAGCTTAGTGAGTCGTGACATTTTGCCATCGGGTAAACTCTTAACCCAAATCTTACCTAGTGCTTCAAATGCCACCTTGCTTCCATCTGGTGATACTTGAGCCATGCGCAGCATCTTCACATCGAACACATCTTTATCGAGATCCTGTTGGAAACGTACCGCTGGTTGAACTGCGCGCTCAGTTTTTACCGTAAATGGAATTTGCGCTACCGACTTAGACTCAACCTTAAGCTTGTTGATTTTACCCTTGGCCCAAAACACAATCTCTTCGTTATCGGCAGTCCAACTCATGGTTGGATATACCCCATGAATAGCCCAGGTTTCTTGCATGTCGCGGTCTAAGTCGCCATATAGCTTTTCTGTTTCACCGGACTTAAGGTCGAGTAGATATAGTGAAGACTGAAAACCGTCACGCTTGATGTAAGCAAGCTTTTTACCATCTGGACTAGGTGTAGGCCTAATGGCACCGCCAGTGCCCTGGATAAGCACTTCGATATCACCTGTTTGAGTATCGTAACGCTTTATCTTATAGATGCCTTTTACTGAGTCTTTTGAATAGTGGAATGTCTTACCTGGTGTCGCATCTTGGCTGAAGTAGATGTAGCGACCATCTGGAGAGTAAGCGGGTTCACCTAAGTCTTTCTGTTCGTTAGGACGTTCTGTTAGTTTGACGCCATCACCACCTGCTACGTGATACATCCATACTTCACCTGCACCCAAGCTTCGACTTCCAGTAAAGTGCTTACGCGCGACGAGATATTGCCCATCAGGGCTCCAGGCAGGACTGTTTAATAAACGGAAGGTTTCTTTGGTTACTGGGCGAGGGTTGCTACCATCAGCTTCCATGATCCAGATATTGTCGCCACCATCTTCATCAGAGGTGAAGGCAATGTATTTACCGTCAGGGCTGTAAACTGGCTGCATCTGCCAAGCGATACCTTCAGCTAGTGGTGTTGCTTCACCACCTGCAATAGGCATTTGATAAATATCACCTAACAGATCAAACACCACATGTTTACCGTCAGGGCTAACACTAACGTTCATCCAGGTTCCTTCATTTACTTCAATCTTTACCTGCTCTAAGGGGGCATTCGCTGGTGCATTAACTTGCCAGGCTTGTTTCTCTTCTTCGGCAATTGTTGGAGTACTGAAGCTAAGGGCAATAGCTGCATATAGGGGGGTAAGCTTATTGTTTAACATGCTAATCCTATGATTCTTGTTATCGTTATAAAGGAGTGACTTCAGGTGTCTCTTCTTAATTGTTGGTGATAGTGCTTAACTGGACGTTAAATCGTGCAACAGTTATCGCACAATTTGCTTAACAGTAAAACAAAAAATCTGTTTCAATTAGTTAAGTTAATACAAGGAAGAAGCGGTCGAGTGTGTGGGGTGTTTGATTGGTTAAGTGTGCAATTGAATAAGGTGAGTATTGTAAGTTAATAGATTTAGATTGGTGGATAGGTGCTTGGCAATAGCTGTTATGAGCAGCTGGGTATTGCTCAGTTATAGCTAAGATAGGCGGCTATAATCATGGCTATATCAATGCAACGTTGTCAGCTATTTTGATATTAGAACCGATGATAACTCTGCAAGTTACGCCACCACGCCAATCTGGCAATAACGCTTTTTCGAGTCCAGGGTAGGCTTGTTCCATCTTCTTACAGGGATCCGTTTCGCCGGTGATCTCCAAAACAAGTTTGCCAATGACAAGTTGCTTACCGACATCTTGTGCAGAGAAACTTATGTCATTGATGAGTAAATTTGCACGGCGGGTAAACCAGGGAAGTTGTTTGTCAATTTCATTGCAAGCGAGCTGCCATTGCTGAATAGACATCACTGTAACTTGGCGATTACCTGGGCGACCAAAGATGTCGTTTTCAACACCTTTGGCTTGGGTGACCTCGGCTTGTTCGACCGTGATCATCGGTCCACGCTTTTCAGTTTTAAATGCAATACCAATTAATGATGCCATGATAATTCCTTTTATCTACTTTGTAAGTTAATGGCTAAAGACCTTTCTTTATCAGATATTGATAAGGTGTCGCTTCTGTTTGGCTAGCGATTAATGTGTGATCCATAAACTCGCAAAAACTTGGGATATCACGGGTCGTTGCAGGATCATCTGCAATAATAAGTAAAGTCTCGCCCTCATTCATGCGTCTTACTGATTTACGCACCATCATTACCGGTTCAGGGCATCTTAGGCCTAAAGCATCGAGTTGATGTTGTGCGGCATTAAATAGTTCGTTCATATTTCCTCGGCTGAACGATTAAACAGAAGTGGCTAATATTACTCCAGCGTCTTGGTTTATCCAAGCGTCTAGCGTTAATTTGTGAGCTCAGGGCTATTCATTGGTTGCAATGTTCCACGTGGAACATTGCAAATTAAAACGAGCCATTTAGGCAGTGATAGGGGCAAACTGCGCTTTTAGCAGCTGCTTGATATCTTCAGGTGCTAATTCGATATCTAGCCCTCGACGACCACCGCTAACAAACATCTTATCGAGCGAAGCTGCAGACTCATCGATTACGGTTATCAGCTGTCTTTTCTGCCCAAGAGGACTGACACCACCAAGTACATAGCCAGAACTGCGCTGCACTTCCACGCCTTCAGCCATTACAGCCTTCTTAGCTTTTGTGGCTTTAGCTATAGCCTTCATGCTGAGCTTTTCCGCAACAGGAATTATCGCCACAGCCAGCTGCTTTGCATCTAGCTTAACGACCAAGGTTTTAAATACTAATTCGGGAGACACTCCAATTTTTTCGGCGGCTTCTAAGCCATAAGCGTGGCAAGCTGGATCGTGTTGATACTCGTGAACTTGATGGGCTATTTTGTGTTTTACCAATAAGTCGATAGCGGGGGTCATTTGTTTACCTAATTGGCGTGCGATTGCGCTTTTTTAAATTATAGTAATTTTTCCATAACCAGCACCTTAATACCGTGATAAATCACTTGTTCTACTGGTTGCCACCCGAGCTTTAGGTACAAGCCTCCAGACTGGTTCTCTGTTTGTAGGTTTATACTCTTGATAGCTAATTGGTTAGCTTTGGCGATAACAGCTTCTACTAGAGACTTAGCCACTTGTTTATTTCTATAGTTAGGATCTACATATACACCACCGAGCCAGTGCTCTCGTTCCGGGTAGATATCCATCTCATGGTAGCGAAGCTGTGCAGCAGCAATAACCTGTTCACCCTCTTGCGCCAAGATGATCAAAGGCAGTTTGTCACGGTTCAGATAGTTTCCGAGTTTTAGCTCTATCTCTTTAGTGGTTCGGCCTTCTCCTATATGTCCCCATTCATCGCTATACCACTTTGCTATAAGTGGCAGGGCTGATGGATTGTCAGCAAGTAATATAAATTTCATCGCGTGTCCTATGTCTGCCCTTGGTGGTGCGTTATGTCATGTCTTAAGTTATGTATCAGGGTATTTAATCTAACCTTAGATTACGGTAGTGACCGGACGTTGGCTAGGTGATTTGATTATTGCAATCAGTATAAGAAACTAAGCGATGTGGCATGTTTCGTTTATCAGTGAAGACTGGAGCTATAATGGAGCAACAAAAAAGCCAGCGTAAGCTGGCTTTTATCTATCCGCAGATGAATGCCTTATGGGCGCTCGAAGATAGTAGCAATACCTTGGCCTAAACCAATACACATGGTCGCAAGGCCATACTTAGCATCTTTAGCTTCCATCAGGTTGATCAGCGTTGTTGAGATACGCGTACCAGAACAGCCTAGCGGATGACCCAGTGCAATCGCGCCACCGTTAAGGTTAATCTTTTCATCAACCACATCCATCAAGCCTAAGTCTTTTACGCACGGTAGAGACTGTGCTGCAAAGGCTTCGTTAAGCTCGATAACGTCTAAGTCATCAACGGTGAGACCTGCACGCTTAAGTGCTTTTTGCGTGGCAGGAACAGGGCCGTAACCCATGATTGCTGCGTCACAACCCGCAATTGCCATTGAGCGAATGCGTGCACGAATAGGTAGACCTAACTCTTTTGCTTTCTCTTCTTCCATCACTAGCATGGCCGATGCACCATCAGATAATGCTGAAGAGGTACCTGCGGTAACCGTGCCATTAGCTGGGTCAAATGCAGGACGTAGGCCTGATAGAGATTCCATAGACGTTTCTGGACGGATCACTTCATCGTGCTCAACTTTAATCAAAGCGCCATCTGCGTCATGACCTTCAATCGCCACAATCTCGTTAGCGAAACGGCCTTCAACGGTTGCTGCGTGAGCACGTTGATGCGAACGTACTGCAAAGGCATCTTGTTGCTCACGAGTAATACCGTGCATTTTACCGAGCATTTCTGCAGTAAGGCCCATCATACCTGATGCTTTAGCGACGTTGTTCGCCAGACCTGGGTGGAAGTCGACGCCATGGTTCATTGGTACATGACCCATATGCTCAACACCACCAACGATAAAGGTATCGCCTTGGCCTGTCATAATCGCACGGGCTGCTTGGTGTAGTGCATCCATTGATGAGCCACATAAACGGTTTACGGTAACCGCGCCAACTTGCTTTGGAATGCCAGCTAACAGGGCGGCATTACGAGCGATATTAAAGCCTTGCTCTAAGGTTTGCTGCACACAACCCCAGATAACATCTTCAATAGTATTTGGGTCAAGCTTTGGGTTGCGCTCAAGCAGCGACTTCATTAATTCTGCAGATAGGGTTTCTGCGCGTACATTTCTAAATACTCCCGCCTTTGAACGGCCCATTGGAGTACGAATACAATCTACGATAACGGCGTTTTTCATTGTTCAAATCCTTCCTGCTTAAGCCTGCTGGTAGTAGCTGCCATTATTGGCGGCTAGTTCGCGCATAGTGTCGGTTACTTGGTATAGACCCCCTAAGTGTGCATATTTGTCAGCTAGCGCCACAAAGTTAGCCACACCCATCGTATCTAGGTAACGGAATACACCGCCTCTAAATGGTGGGAAACCAAGGCCATAGACTAGGCCCATATCCGCTTCAGCAGGCGAAGCGATAATTCCTTCTTCAAGACAGCGAACTGTCTCAATAATCATTGGGATCATAGTACGAGCGATGATCTCATCTGACTCAAATGCTTTTTGCTCACCAAACTCAGCTTGTAGTAATTCATAGCTGGTTGGGTCTAAATCTTTCTTTGGCTTACCGCGACGATCTACTGAGTACTGGTAGAAGCCCTTGTTGTTCTTCTGGCCAAAACGCTCTGCCTCGAACATGACATCAATAGCATCTTTACCCGACTTACCCATGCGGTCAGGGAAACCTTCGGCCATAACCGCTTGTGCATGATGGCCGGTATCTAGGCCGACTACGTCAAGCAAGTATGCCGGGCCCATTGGCCAACCAAACTGCTTTTCCATCACCTTGTCGATAGCCGCAAAATCAGCGCCATCAGCGAGTAGACCACTAAAGCCAGCAAAGTAAGGGAACAGTACGCGGTTTACAAAGAAGCCAGGGCAGTCATTAACTACGATAGGTGTTTTACCCATCTTGCTAGCATAAGCCACAACTGAAGCAACCGTCTCTTCAGAGCTGTTCTCGCCACGAATGACTTCAACTAGCGGCATCTTGTGCACTGGATTAAAGAAGTGCATACCACAGAAGCGTTCAGGCTTTTTAAGGCTCTTCGCTAGGAGGTTGATTGAGATAGTCGAGGTGTTTGAGGTGATAATGGCATCGTCACTGACATGCTGTTCAACTTCAGCGAGTACCATAGCTTTAACTTTTGGATGCTCAACCACGGCCTCTACGATAACATCTGCATCTTTTACTGGTGCGTAGTCGAGTGCCGGAGTGATATTGTTCAATACCGCAGCCATTTTGGCTGGCGTTGAACGCCCGCGCTTAACTTGAGCGGTAAGTAGCTTAGCGGCTTCGCCTAAACCTAAATCGAGTGCCGGTTGGGCAATGTCTTTCATCACAATTGGCGTGCCTTTACTAGCACTTTGATATGCGATACCGCCGCCCATGATGCCTGCGCCTAATACCGCCGCCGAGTTAACCTTCTTGGCGAGTTTGCCTGCTTTCTTGGCTTTACCTTTTACGAGCTGGTCGTTAAGGAAGATACCAATGAGCGCTTGTGCAACTTCTGTTTTGGCTAGTTTTACAAATGCTTGATGTTCAATTTGCAATGCTTCTGCGCGGCCGCACTTTGCTGCTTGCTCTACAACGCTAATAACAGCCATTGGCGCTGGGTAATGCTTGCCTGCAATTTTGAAGACCATGCCTTTAGCCGTTGCGAAAGACATCATGGCTTCAAGTTTTGGTAGTGTTAGCGGTGCTTGTTTTTTTGCGCGGCGAGTCTGCCAATCTAGCTTCTCTGCTAGGGCATCTTTGAGCATTTTTACTGCCGCAGATTTAAGTTGCTCTGGTGCAACAACTGCATCAATAGCACCGATTTTTAGTGCGGCATCAGGGCGTTGATCTTTGCCCGAAGTGATCCACTCAAGTGCGTTGTCAGCCCCAATGACGCGAGGTAAGCGAACCGTGCCACCAAAACCAGGGATAATACCTAGTTTAGTTTCAGGTAGGCCAATACGTGCTGTGGTATCTGCTATACGGAAGTCTGTTGCTAAAACGGTCTCGCAACCGCCACCTAGTGCAAAACCATTAATCGCTGAAATAGTTGGGAAAGGCAGGTCTTCTAGCTTGTTGAAAACATCGTTAGCTTGCTCAAGCCAAGAATGTAAAACCGCATCTTCTTCAGTGAAAAGTCCTAAGAACTCAGTGATATCCGCGCCAACGATAAAGGCATCTTTGGCTGAACTTAGCATTAATGCTTGGATACTCGTATCTTGTTTGATGCTGTCGAGTGCAGCATTTAACGAATCGATGGTTTCTCTGTCTAGCTTGTTAACCGACCCTTGTGCTTTAAAGCACAAGTGCGCGATATTGTCTTCGAGTAACTCAACCTCAATTGTAGGGCTTTGGTAGATCATTGCTTGCTTCCTTATAGCTTAAGTTCACTATTCAGATCATTGATGATTTTATTATCTGAATGCGACTTTCTTTGTCACAGCAGCCTAGGCCATCATTTGACCAGTTGTTGCTCAGTGTGCGACTAATCACAAAAAATTACAACACCCAATTTAAACGGTCGTTTGGTTTTTTGCTGCCCAAAATGAATAACTTTTAAAAATCATGAGTTTACTCGCTTGGTGTTTAGCTTTTCAATACAGGTTTCCCTGCTAAAGTTTAGCCTTAAAAGCGAATCATGTGTTTGACGAAAAAATTTAATTGGCTATGTGTTAGACTGAGCCGACGTCGAAAAATTGGCAAAATAATAACAATAGGGTAACCCTTATGGAACAGTTAGCGCATCTCTATCACGACCATATTCAACAACTAAATCGTCGTGTTAGTGAAATCATTTCTCGCGAAAACTTATCGGGCTTAATCATCCACTCAGGTCAGCCTCATAGGCAATTTTTAGATGATATGGATTATCCATTTAAAGTGAACCCACACTTTAAGGCGTGGTTGCCAGTAACCGATAACCCAAATTCCTGGTTAGTGGTGAATGGCACAGACAAGCCACTGTTAATTTTTTATCGCCCGGTCGACTTTTGGCACAAAGTGGCTGAAGAACCGACTGAATTTTGGGCGGATCATGTCGATATTAAGTTTTTGACTAAGGCGGACAAAGTTGCAGAATACTTTCCCGCAGATATCGATGAATGGGCTTATATTGGTGAACATTTAGATGTTGCTGATGTACTGGGCTTTAATCGACGTAATCCTGACTCGGTATTAAGCTACCTTAATTATCACCGGGCAACCAAAACGGATTATGAGTTGGCTTGTATGCGTAAATCCAACGAAATAGCGGTGACTGGGCATCAGGCGGCAAAAACGGCTTTTTATAATGGTGCTAGTGAATTTGAGATCTTGCAGGTTTATCTGTCGGCAATTTCACAAGGTGAAAATCAAGTGCCTTATAGCAGCATAGTCGCACTTAACCAAAACTCCGCTATTTTGCATTACACCGCTCTTGAACATACAGCACCTGCACAGCGTCGTTCATTTTTAATTGACGCCGGTGCTAACTTCAATGGTTACGCTTCAGATATTACTCGCAGCTACGCCTTTGAGAAGAATATTTTCGATGATTTGATTAGCGCAATCGACAATATGCAGTTACAGATCATTAATCTGATGAAGCCGGGTGTGAGCTATGCGCAATTGCACGTTGAAACTCATTATAAGTTAGCGCAGATCTTGTTGGATTTTGATATTGTCAGCGGCGATGTTCATGGGTTAGTCGAACAGGGGATCACAAGTGTGTTTTTCCCCCATGGATTAGGCCATATGTTGGGTGTACAGGTTCATGATATGGGCGGCTTTCTCGGTGATGATAGAGGAACCCATGTTGCGGCACCAGATGCGCATCCATTCTTGCGCTGTACCCGAGAGTTAGATGTTAATCAGGTGCTGACTATTGAGCCTGGTGTTTATATTATCGATTCGCTATTGAGCGAACTGAAACAAGATAAGCGCCAATCACAAATAAACTGGAATACAGTGGATACATTACGCCCATTTGGCGGTATTCGTATTGAAGATAACGTGATTGTTCATAGCGACCGTATCGAGAATATGACGCGCAACTTAGGCCTTAACCGTTAGCATTACGTCATATTACGGGCGATAGTTGCTGATAAAAGACCTAGGGTAATCAGTTGAGAGAAATATTTTGAGTGAAAGTTATCTCATCCCTGCTGCAGAGTTATTGATTGAAGAAGAGATAAAGCATAGTCGCTTTATCTCTTTTCTGTTTCACTGCCAGTCTGCCAAAGAGCTTAAGTGTGTACTTACTAACTTAAAGGTTGAATACCCAGGTGCTAACCATTATTGTTACGCGTTTGTCGGCGGCGCCCCAAATGACAGTATCAATATTGGCTCAAGTGATGATGGTGAACCTTCGGGCAGCGCTGGACGGCCGATGTTAGCCGCCTTGCAAGGTACCAATATAGGCGAAATCGGTGTGGTCGTGATCCGTTACTTTGGAGGAACCAAGTTGGGCGTTGGCGGTTTGGTGAGAGCCTATAGTTCTGGTATCAAACACGCTATTGTTCAGCTTGAGACCCAGATTAAGCAGATCCGTTATCCAGGCAAGATGGTATGCGAATATCACCAGCTTAAGGATGTTGAGCATCTTTTAGCGCAGTTTGATGTGTTGGTTGAAGATAAGCAGTTTAGCGACAAGATTGAGATTCAATTTGCTATTCCTAAGCGTTTTAAGGAGCCATTGAATCTTGATTTAGCGACCATGAGTAAGGGACAGTTAAAAGCGGTATTTGACGACTAATTTAAAGGCAGATGCAAGAACTGAGCGGATCGTGCCACTTTATATGAGCCAGCAATAAAATCATTTTTTATTATCGAGTAGTAAGAATATTCAAGCTTGCTAATCGGTTGTGAACATTTTTTAATAAGTATGCGAAAATGCGCTTGAGTAAAGCGCTAGCGATGGATACCAATGCAATATCGAACAATTATAAGAATTACTGGCTTGTTAATGGGGCTGTTTTCTTTATCTTTACTACCTCCAGCCTTAGTCGCTGTTATCTATAAAGATGGCGGCGGTATGGCATTTATTCAGGCTTTCGTACTCTGTCTGATTTTGGGGTTCTCACTTTGGTATCCTAACCGCGCTCATCGTAAAGACTTGCGTACCCGAGAAGGCTTTTTGTTAGTGGTGCTATTCTGGGTGGTGCTTGGATCGATTGGTGCCGTGCCTTTTATTTTCTCTGGCCAGCCCTCTCTTAGTTTAACCGATAGCTTCTTCGAATCCTTCTCCGCACTCACCACTACAGGTGCTACGGTCATTGTTGGTTTAGATAGTTTGCCCAAGGCGATTTTATTCTATCGCCACCTGCTGCAATGGCTGGGCGGTATGGGAATTATTGTATTGGCTGTCGCCATTTTGCCCGTACTGGGTGTCGGAGGCATGCAGCTTTACCGCGCAGAAATGCCAGGGCCTGTTAAAGACAGCAAGATGACGCCGAGGATTGCCGAAACCGCTAAGGCATTGTGGTACATCTACTTAGCGCTAACAGTGGCCTGCGCCTTTGCCTATTGGCTTGCTGGTATGGATGCTTTCGACGCCATTTGCCACTCTTTCTCGACTATTGCAATCGGTGGTTTTTCGACTCACGACGCCAGCATGGGGTACTTTAACAGCCCTACAATCAATATGATTTGTGTGGTGTTTTTATTGATTGCGGCATTAAATTTCAGTCTACACTTTGCCGCTTTTTCTCGCCGAGGCATTAACTTAAGAGTCTACTTTCGGGACGCCGAGTTTAAGGTGTTGATTGCGATTCAGTTGGTATTAACGGCTATCTGTTTTATCACATTGTACGGCTCAGGAATTTATGACTCAGCCGAAGAAACCTTTGATTACGCCTTATTTCAGGCTGTATCAATTTCAACTACTGCTGGGTTTGGTACCGAGAGCTTCCATGCTTGGCCATTATTCCTGCCAATTTTGCTGATTTTCTCTAGCTTTATTGGCGGCAGCGGTGGCTCTACCGCCGGCGGTATTAAAGTTATTCGTATGATTTTGCTGTTGCTTCAAGGCTCACGTGAACTCAAGCGTCTGGTTCATCCCCGCGGTATGTTCTCAATTCGAATTAGTGGTAACGCACTACCCGATAGAGTTATTGATGCTGTGTGGGGCTTCTTCTCTGCTTACGCTTTAGTGTTTGTAGTTTGCATGCTGATCCTCATGGCATTTGGGATGGATGCGATTACCGCTTTTAGTGCCACGGCAGCTTGTTTGAATAACTTGGGACCAGGCTTAGGTGAGGTGGCAAGTAACTACGCCAGTATTGGTGATGCTGAAAAGTGGGTATTACTGTTTGCCATGTTATTTGGTCGCTTAGAGGTGTTCACCTTGCTGATTTTGTTTACGCCGACCTTTTGGAAAAACTAAAAAAGTGTAAAGATGCTGCCTTAATCTACTCGCCTAAGCTAGCGTTAACTATTGGGTAGTATATTCAAAATATAGCGGGTCATTGACCGTTGTTTTAGTCTAGTCATACCGAGTTTTAATCGGAAAATAGTAGGAAGTTAATGAACAATACACTCATTATTTATTCGACAGTTGATGGCCAAACGAAAGCGATTTGTGAGCAGATCAAGAAGGTTAACCAAGCGCAGAATGCCAAGGTGACTTTAGCTTCAATCGATGAAGCAGAGTCTTTAGGTTTAGCACAATTTGATAAAATCTTGATTGCTGCCAGCATTCGTTATGGTAAGCATAGGCCCGAACTCTATCAGTTTATTAATCGTCATCATGCGGTGCTGGATGCGAAGATAAATGCATTCTTTACTGTGAATGTGGTTGCTCGAAAGCCAGAAAAAAATACTCCGGAAACGAATCCGTATATGCAGAAGTTCCTCACTCTATCGCTTTGGCAGCCACAGCAGTTAGGGGTATTTGCAGGTAAGATTGACTACCCTAAGTATCGATTTTTCGACAAGGTGATGATCCGCTTTATTATGTGGATGACTAAAGGCCCCACAGATACGACTGGTACCTTTGAATTTACCGACTGGAATAAAGTGGATGAGTTTGCCCAAGCATTTGCTGAGCGCTAGATTAAACACGATTTTGGAACAAAAAAGCCTGCAAGTATGCAGGCTTTTTTACATCTAAATTCGGGACTATAAAGCGATTAGGCGCAGTATTTACGATGCAAGATGGAGATCACTTCAGTGACTTGCTCATTTTTCAATGTGTAGTACACCACTTGTGAGCTTTTTCGAGTCGCGACTAAATCTTCAGAACGCAATACGGCTAAATGCTGTGATAGTGCAGACTGGCTCAGCGGCACGGTTTTATTTAACTCGGTTACGCTGAGCTCTTTATCCAGTAAAAGGCACAAAATCATTAATCGATATGGATTTGCGATAGCCTTAAGCCATTTTGCAGCACTTTCAGCATTGGTGACCATTGCACTGGCGTCGATTTCTTTTTGCATACGGTTACTTACTCCATTGCCTTTAATTAGTTTATTCTAATTGAGTTGGTCTTATAAAACAATCTACTTATGGATCATACTTGTGGAACGCAGTTATCTCAATTTTTGATGTTGATAATATGAGCTATACCTAATTTGTGATCCATTCTCCTTTAAAATCTATGATTAGCTGTAACAATACATCAATAGAAAATTTTCAATTGGAATCAAGATGAAATCAGTTCTGGTACTTTATTATTCTCGTGGCGGGCATACAGCCAGAATTAGCCGCGCTATGGCCGATCACCTTATTAGTGAAGGGCATAAGTGCGACATGATGCATATTAGTGAAGCAAAAGCTGAAGGCCTCGACTGGGCCAAGTATGATGTGGTCGCACTAGGTGCTTGCGTACTTTATGGCAGTTACCATAAGTCGGTATTTGAGTTTGTTGCTGAGCACCAAGCTGATTTCAATGCAAAAGCCTCAAGCTTTTTCAGTGTTAACGTCGTTGCGCGTAATCCAGAGAAGCGTGTGCCTGAAAACAACAAGTATCTGCAAAAGTTTATAGAGCTGTCAGCGTGGAAACCAACAGATGTTAAAGTGATTGCAGGTAAGGTTGACTACCCATCTTGGCGTTGGTACGACAGAATGATGATCCAGCTAATCATGAAAATTACCGATGGCCCAACCGATCCTAAATCTGTTATTGATTACACTGATTGGGAAGACGTAAAAGTCTATGCCGATCACCTGATTAGCTTAGCGAAATAGACAACAGAAATAACAAGCCGCAATGAATGCGGCTTTTTTATTGCGGACTTCTATACCCGTTGTGGGGGATTAGTATTCCCAGAATTGCGGGTGGAATAAAACCGCAACGGTTAAAATCTCGAGTCGACCTAATAGCATGCCTATTGCTAGGGCCCACTTGGCGACGTCGGGTAGGCTGGAGAAGTTTCCTGCTGGCCCAATGGTATCGCCTAATCCCGGGCCAACATTACTTACCGCGGTAATCGCGCCAGTAAAGCTAGTGATAGGGTCCAGCCCTGTAAGGACTAGAATTATCGACAGGGCGATGATTACCGTCATAAATAACATAATAAAGGTAACGAGCGAGCGAACAATATCTCCGCGAATAATGTGGTTGTTATAGCGCTCTTTAAATACACCATTAGGGTGGAATTGTTGTTTTAATTGATCGCGCATAATGACGTTAGCAATTTGAAAACGGAAAATTTTAATGCCGCCGGAGGTCGAGCCAGAACAGCTACCGACAAACATTAAGAATAGAAAGGCGATATTAGCCAGCGCCCCCCAGGCCGTGTAATCCGTGAGACCATAACCTGTGGTGGTGACCACTGAAACCACATTAAAACTGACGATACGAAGGGCATCGAGCGCAGCAATGTCTCTGGTACTCCAAAACCATAATGCCAGTGAGCAAGAAATTAAAACCACAAACTTTAAGAAGCCTTTTACCTGAGCATCATTCCATACTTTTAGCGAACGTTGCTGCACCATATAGACAAACATCAGCAGGGGTAAGCCGCCAGCGAGCATAAAGGTGGTACCAACCCATTGAGCTTCATCTGAAAATGCTGCCATTGAACGATCTGAGGTTGAATAGCCCCCGGTAGATAGGGTGGTCATGGCGTGATTAATCGCCTCAAACCAGGTCATACCGCTTTGGTGGTAAGCAGCAAAACATATAAGAGTCAGTATGATGTAAACAAAAAATAGGCTTTTGGCCATATATTGAGTACGCGGGGTTGTTTTGTCACTCCAGTCGGAAGATTCAGTTCTAAATAAACGCATACCACCGACGTTTAAGAAAGGTAATACAGCCACTGCCATTACAATAAAGCCTATCCCACCTAACCACTGTAGCAATGAGCGCCAGATAAGGATGCTGTGATCCATGGTGTCGAGGCCTGACAACACCGTCGAGCCCGTCGTGGTAATACCTGACATGGTTTCGAAGAATGCGTCGGTATAGTTGATGCCGTGATACAAGGTGAAGGGCATTGCTGCAAATAGACTCACGATAAACCATGTGAGGCTGGTGAGCAGGAACATATCTCGAATATTAAGGTGAAGTTTTCGGCTTTGACCTTGGTGCATACAGAAGCTGGCTGCAGAGCCTGTAACCAGAGATGAGATCATGAAGGCACCAACAGTTTCTTCACCATAGTAGAGGGCAAAGGCGCCGGGAATTAACATAAACGCAGTGAGCGTTGAGAGGAAAATTCCTAAAATAAATAGCAAGGGGCGATAGTTCAACATAATGTTTATACCAGTTAGCAGTCTACCTAACTGGCATGAGTTACACTCCTGAACGCTGTTAAATGACGCTTTTAAAAGAAGAAGGCGCTCGGTTGGAAGAGCTTTTCAACTTCGCCAATAAACTTCTTGTTGACCAAAAATAGAATGACGTGGTCGCCTTGTTCGATAACGGTTTTGTCGTGTGCCATAAGCACTTCTTCGTCGCGAACGATAGCGCCAATGGTGGTCCCAGGTGGTAATTTAATTTCGCTGATCTGCTTGCCAACCACTTTAGACGTATTGGAGTCACCATGAGCAATCGCTTCAATTGCTTCTGCTGCGCCGCGACGTAGTGAGTAAACGTTACAAATATCACCTTGGCGAATATGAGTCAGCAATGCCGAAATCGTAGCTTGTTGTGGAGAAATAGCGATATCAATATTCGCTTCTTGCACAATATCAACATAGGCTTCGCGCTGAATAAGTACCATGACTTTTTTAGCGCCCATGCGTTTGGCGAGTAATGCAGCCATGATATTGGCTTCATCGTCGTTGGTAACCGCAATAAACACATCGGTTTGGTCGATATGCTCTTCAAGCAACAGCTCCTGATCTGAGGCGTCGCCACAAAATACCGTTGTATTTTCAAGCTTTTCTGATAACTCTTCAGCACGCTCTTGCTTACGCTCAATCAGTTTTACTGAGTGGTTGCGTTGTAGTTTTTTCGCTAGTCCCAAACCAATATTACCGCCACCGGCGATCATAATATTGCGATAAGAATTATCGAGCTTCTGCATCTCACTCATTACCGCGCGTACGTGGCGGCTGTCGGCCACGAAGAACACTTCGTCATCAGCTTCGATAATGGTGGTGCCGCGAGGCATAATTGGACGACCCTGTCTAAAAATAGCGGCAACCCGGGTATCAATATTTGGCATATGCTCGCGCAGTGCTGCGAGTGCATTACCCACTAACGGGCCGCCATAGTAGGCACGCACGGCAACTAAACTCAGTCGGCCTTCGGCAAACTCGAGCACCTGTAATGCTCCAGGGTATTCAACAAGGCGAGCAATGTAGGCGGTCACCAGTTGCTCTGGTGCTATCAGCTCATCAATAATAAAACCGCCCCGAGGGCGATGTTCTGCATTCTTGGTTTCGCTGTCGATAAACAGTTTATCGCGAAGGCCTAGGTATTGTTCTGAACGAATTCGGGCAATTTTGGTGGGAGTACCATAGAGCGAATAAGCAATTTGGCAAGCTGCCATATTGCATTCGTCGCTATTGGTTACCGCGATAAGCATATCCGCGTCTTCGGCTCCCGCCTCTTTTAATACACTTGGGTGAGCACCGTGGCCCACAATGACTCTTAGGTCGTACTTATCTTGCAAGCTACGTAGGCGATTTTTGTCGGTATCGACAATGGTGATGTCATTGTTTTCGCCAACTAAGTTTTCGGCGAGTGTGCCGCCAACTTGTCCTGCACCCAAAATGATTATTTTCATTGCCGTTCTAATCCTTAACTAGGCGAGCGTAATAAAAGCCATCCATGTTGTCTTGTCCAGGGACAATCTGCCAACCAATATCGTCTGGACTGGCTTGTTCTGCAATCGGCACTAAAGTCGCATCAGGTGTTCTGCCTAAGAAGGCGCTGACTTGATCTTTGTTTTCTTGTGGCAAAATTGAACATGTTGCATATAAGAGTGTGCCACCGGGCTTTAACCACTTCCAGCAATGATCGAAAATCTGTGACTGTAATTGCGCCAGCTCTTCAATATCGTTATTCTTTCTAAGCCACTTAATATCAGGGTGACGACGAATAACACCGGTTGCGGAGCAGGGAGCATCGAGCAAAATGCGGTCGAACTTATCGCCTTGCCACCATGAGTCGATATCGGCGGCATCGCCATGTACCAGCTCAGCTTTGAGTGACAGTCTATCGAGGTTTTGCTGAACGCGCTCAAGACGTTTGGCATCAAAATCCACAGCCACCAGTTTAATTTCAGGTGCTAGCTCTAATAAATGACAGCTTTTACCGCCAGGAGCGGCACAGGCATCGAGTACTAGTTCATTACCTTGCGGTGCTAATAAGGTGGCTGCCCATTGGGCTGCACCATCTTGCACTGATGCTGCGCCGGTTTCAAAACCGGGTAGCTGCATCACATCGCGTGGGCTAGATAGTAAAATTGAATCTGGGCTGTTACCCGCTTGAGCGTCAATCTCTAATCCTGCCAGCGCCTGTAAATAGGTGTCTCTGGTTTGTGATTGCTGATTGTTACGAAGCCACATAGGTGGGCGCTCATGACTTTGCTCAATCACGTTTTGCCAGTTTTCTGGGTAAGCGTCTTTTAAGCGCTTAATGATCCAGGCTGGTGTGTTATAGGTAAGAGTGTCGTTGTCAGTCGATAAAGGCTTTTCCTGGCGCTGAATATTACGTAATACACCATTAACCACTTTCACTAAGCCTTCAAACTTTAGCTGACGACAGGCTTCGGCGGTCTCTGATATTGCAGCGTGGCTCGGAATGCGCGTGAAGTACAGTTGATAGCAACCAACCAGTAATAATTGGTGCACTATGCGCTGCTTACCTTTCATCTGTTTGCTCATGCAGTCGCTGACTTGTTTGTCTAACTGCGGCAAAAAACGCATGACACCATAGCAAAGCTCGGCGAGTAGCGCCTTGTCTTTACCATTATCGAGATGTTTTTGCTGATCCGGTAGCGCCACTGAAAGTGAGATACCTTTTTCTAGCACCTGAAAAACGACCTTAGCGGCCAAAGCTCTTAAGTTCATTAGCGATTAAGCCTCTTGATTATCGGTGCTAGTAAGAACGGTTCCTGGGGTAAACCAGTCGGCTCTTGAGTTTAGGATGTCGGCAACACTTAATGGCTTTTTACCTGGAAGTTGCATCTGGGTGATAGTTAATACACCTTCACCTGTGGCGATACTAATGCCATTTTTATCGGCTGACAAAATCGTACCCGGTAGCTTTGAGCTTGTCTCACCGCTCACATGGCTCTGCCATACCTTAATAGTATTACCTTCATGTTGGTAATGGCTAACAGGCCAAGGATTAAAAGCGCGGATCTCGCGCCATAGTGCGTTAGCTGATTTAGTCCAATCTAAGCGCGCTTCTTCTTTCGATAACTTTTCAGCATAGTTGGCTAAGCTTTCATCTTGCTTTTCAGCAGGCAGAGTACCTGCTGCTATCCCTGCTAATGCGTCAACAAGTGCACTTGGGCCTTGTTCGGCTAGCTTTTCATATAGGGTTGCAGAAGTATCAGTGTCTTCAATTGTCAGCTGAGTTTTTAACAGCATGTCGCCGGTATCTAAACCAATATCCATCTGCATAATGGTAACGCCAGTTTCACTGTCGCCTGCCCATAGTGCTCGTTGAATCGGTGCAGCACCACGCCAGCGTGGCAAAATTGAACCATGTACATTGATGCAGCCAAGGCGAGGGGTGTCGAGCACGACTTTTGGTAAAATTAACCCGTAAGCGACAACAACCATAATGTCAGCGTTCAAGGCGGCAAGCTCTGTTTGCGCATCTTCGTCACGTAGAGATTTTGGCTGCAAAACTGCGATGTCATTTTCAAGCGCTAATGCTTTGACTGGGCTTGCTTGAAGCTTTTTACCGCGGCCAGCAGGTCTGTCTGGCTGGGTGTACACTGCAATAACGTTATGCTCTGAATCGATTAACGCTTGAAGATGGCGTGCAGCAAAGTCTGGCGTTCCTGCAAAAATGACATTTAATGGTTTCAAAAATTTATCCTTGTTTAGCTTCGAGACGAGCTGCTTTTTCGAGCTTTTGTTTGATGCGTTGACGCTTAAGCGGTGATAAGTAGTCAACAAACAGCTTACCTGATAGATGATCTAATTCATGTTGTAAGCAGATAGCAAACAAATCATCCGCTTCTAACGTGAACTCTTTACCATCGCGATCTAGGGCTTTGATTGTTACAAATTCTGCGCGATCGACTTTGGCGTAGACGCCAGGAACAGACAAGCAGCCTTCTTCGTTGCAGAAATCACCGCTTTTGGCTGTAATCTCTAAATTGATGAACACTTTAGGACGTTCAACATCATCTTGAAGGTCCATAACGATAAGTTGATGGTGATAATCAACCTGGGTTGCAGCTAGGCCAATTCCCTTCTCTTCATACATAGTTTCGAACATATCGTCGATTTGTGTTTGAAGGGCAGCGTTAAACTCTGTGATTGGCTTTGCTACTGTACGTAATCTTTCATCGGGAAAACATAAAACTTTTAATAAACTCATATCTAAACTCTTAACAAGTCTGTCAAAATTGAGCCAGTTAGTTATACTGACTTTGGCTAATGGCTCAATTTTAGTCGTTAGCGGCATTCAATAACAGCAAAAGCTCTACATATACTCTAATAAAAGAGCAAATAGCATGGATACCCTGATGAAACGGTTAATATTACTTGCTTCACTTATAGTTGGTTGCACTTCAGTTTTCGCTGATACCTTAACGCTAAAGTCGGGTCATCCTGATTCTTATGTGGTTGAAAAAGGCGATACGCTTTGGGATATTTCAGCATCTTTCCTAAACGACCCTTGGCGTTGGCCTAAGCTGTGGGGAGCAAACCCTCAGGTAGCGAACCCTCACCTTATCTACCCTGGCGACAAGCTGACTCTGGTGTTTATCGATGGTGAACCGCGCTTGGTGGTTAAGCCTCATATCAGAAAAAGCCCCCAAGGCCGCATTTCAGCTAAAAATAGTGCGATTCCAGCGATAGACCTTTCGCTAATCCAGCCCTATCTATTACAAAACCGTGTGGTTGATGCCGATTGGTTCGAGCAGCAACCCAAAGTCATGGGCGGTGAGAGTCCTTCAAAATTTCATGTGATTTCAGACATTATCTATGTGCAAGGTGAGTTAACCGTTGGCGATAAGTTTGGCGTTTATGTTGATGGGCGAACACTCAAGAATAGTGACGGCGAAAATCTAGGACTCGAAGTGATTTTATCGGCTTCTGGTCGAGTGGTTGAGTCGGGCCCCATCTCTAAGGTGGAGTTACTGAGTAATTTGCAAGAAACTGCGGCAGGTTATCGCGTACTGCCGATTGAGGATGACTCGCTGATGTCTGCTTATTTCATGCCTAAGGCGGCTGAAATTAAAGAGCCTGCAACAGTATTGGCATCGGGTAAAGATATTCGTGAAATGGGTAAACTCGATGTGGTTTACCTAGACAAAGGCGCTATTGACGGTCTAGAAACCGGACAGGTATTTTCTATCTTTAAAGAGGGCGCAGTCGTCGTTATCAATGGTGATGGCGTCCCGGTACAGCCTCACGAACGTAATCGCTACGAGAAGATAATTGCGAATATATCGTCAGATAATGCAGTAAAAATGCCGGATCTTTATCGTGGAAAGTTGATGGTGTTTAAAGTTTTCGATAAGACCAGTATGGGGATTATTTTAGTTAATGAACGTCCTGTGCGGGTGGCTGACAAGCTTACGATTCCTGATTCGCTGATTAGTAGCGAATAGGCTAAGGTTAGTTATACTCATTGTATTGATGCCATCTTATTGATGGCATCGGCTTTTAAAGGATAAACCATTAACGATAAACTGGTCGACTGGCTAGTTGTTTCAGCTGTATCTGGGCTAGGACCCGCTCGGATTAAACAATTAATAAACTACATGGATGTAGCAGAGTTAAGGCAAAGGTTAGCGCATGAACCACAGGCGCTGCCGCTACCTGAATCGTTACTACAATCCAATTTATCCCCTAATTATGCGTTAGTTGATGAGGCGTTAGCCTGGCAGCAAGCTGCAAATAACCATCATCTTGTAAGCCTAGATGACCCTCACTATCCCCCGTTATTGAAACAAATTAATGATCCTCCAACTGTGCTGTTTTTAAAAGGTAACCTTGATACTTTATTGTTTCCTGGTATCGCCGTTGTTGGTAGTCGAAATGCGACGTTAGGAGGAAAGAAAGTGGCTTATGAGTTGGCGACTCAATTGGCCCTACATAGCCTGGCAATAACCAGTGGAATGGCTTTAGGTATTGACGGTGCAGCCCATCAAGCGGCTATTGATATTGGAAAGCCGAGTGTTGCGGTATTGGGGACGGGGGCGGATGTTATTTATCCTAAACGCCACAGAGGCATTTACCATGACATTCAAAATGATGGCTGTGTTTTGAGTGAGTTTTGGCCCGACGTTAAGCCATTTTCCGGAAACTTTCCGAAACGAAACCGTATTATCAGCGGTCTAACTATAGGAACCTTAGTGATAGAGGCAAGCTTGAAAAGTGGCTCATTAATCACTGCGCGACTCGCTAACGAACAAGGGCGAGAGGTGTTTGCAGTTCCTGGGAGTGTGCTGAGCGGTCAAAGTGAAGGGGGCCATCAATTATTGCGTGATGGTGCTAAGTTAGTGGAGTCTGTGGCAGATATTTTAGAAGAAGTTACCGCTTTATCGCAGTTTCACCTTGAAGAACTAAGGGCGCGCCACCATATAGGGGGAGAAAGCGCCTCTGATTTGCCATTTTCCTCACTGTTAGCTAGTGTTGGCTATGAGACTACAGCGATAGATGATGTGGTCGAGCATAGTGGAAAAACCATAGAGCTAGTATTGGAGCAATTGCTTGAACTCGAGCTGCAAGGTTGGATTACTGCAGTCCCTGGTGGTTACATAAGACTAAAGAGGAGCTAGTCATGTTTGATATCCTCATGTATTTATTTGAAAACTATGTTCATAGTGAAGTCGAATTATTAGTAGATGAAGACGAACTCACAAAAGAACTCACTCGCGCCGGATTTCATCAAAGTGAAATCATTAAGGCACTTTCTTGGTTAGAGCGTTTAGCTGATATACAAGAAGCAGGTACGCCTTACCTTTGTAATCATGATCAGCAATCATTCCGTATTTACACCAAAGCTGAGATGGAAAAAATTGACGTCGAAAGTCGTGGCTTTTTACTGTTTCTAGAGCAGATTAAAGTGCTCAATGTTGAGACACGTGAAATGGTGATAGACCGAGTCATGGAAATTGATGAGCCGACTTTAAACCTTGATGATCTTAAGTGGGTTATCTTGATGGTGCTATTTAATGCTCCGGGTCATGAGTCTGCTTATGAGCAGATGGAAGATCTTATCTTTGAGCAGCCTGATGGTGGTTTACATTCATAATCAGCTAAACACGATTAAAAGAAAGGAGGCCTAAGCCTCCTTTTTTGTGTCTGGAACATTTATGCCTATTTGCCATGGATGGGCTCAAATAGGCGTTGTACATGGATGTGCGCTATTTCACCTAACATCAGCCTGAACGCAAGGACAGCGTAAGAAGGGATTTGTGTCTGGCGATAAATGTTCCATACATTTATTCGCATTTCCTCTATCCCTAGAGGTCAGAACACTTATGCCAATTTGCCTTGGATGGATACAAATTGGCTTTGTACCTAGAACCTAGAACCTAGAACTTCAGGTGGTTTTCGCCATGGGCTAAGTGCTGTGGCTGCAAATAGTCACGGTAATCGTAGCGATACTGCTTATGCAGGCGTGGTTTACTCTTCTCTTCGTTATCATCAAATTCAGCAACCTGAGTATCTAACCAAGTTGCAAACTGATCTTGATGCTGAGTCAAAGAGGCCATTAACTGCTCATAGCCTTCGAAATAATCTGTTTTTAAATACTGGCTAAGTTGTACAAAGTCAGCATGGTGGTGCTCTGCGAGGAAGCGAATAGCCATGTAACTCCATTTGTAAGTTCTGTCCTGACCGTCCTTATATTCGGTAGCAAAAATCTCTTCTAATGTTGGTGCTTCATCTCGATCTCGCTTAATCACACGAAGAGCTGAAGGGTTGGTATCGCCCTTAGAGATGTATTCAGCTAAACCTTCTGACCACCAGACCATTTTCTCTGGGAAGTGCCCAAAGCCTGCATATTTCACAAAGTGGCCATCAAGGTAGTGCACATATTCATGATTCAAATTCCAAACTTTGAACTCGGGTTCAATCCACCACTGGCGAAACGCAAAGAAGGTTGCTTGGTTGCCAGGCTTTGAAGGGGTGCCTTCTATATACATACCGCCGTTATCGGTTTGGATATCAAAGATCAGCTGGCCATATAAGTGGTATTGGCTCCAGTTTTTAAATGCAACAACCCTCAGCGCACTGTTAAAGTCATTGGGGGTTGGCTTTAACTCTGTGCTTAGTAAACCATGAAAGTTAGACTCTTGTGAGGTTAACTTATTACAGCTTTCAGCAAGCTCTTGCTCGTTTAAATCTTGGGTCAATATAAACAGGCTATCAGAACAGTGGTGTTCAATCGGCAGCGCCGCCTTAAGCTCTGGAATACGACATATATCGCTGTTTTCCTTGCATAGCTCTTGGCCACCAAACACATTTACGTGAAAGCCTGCGGTGTATGCATCTTTAGCAGCATCACCACGAAGTGCAACATCGGCTTTAGCAATAGCAGCGACGGCAGCATCGAGGGCCAACTCTTGTTGTGTTTGTTCACCATCTTCTGATGATGGCAGCGCTAAACGATATAGGGCGAGTGCCCAGTAGGCATTTGTACGTGGCCAGTCGTTGTTGGCGCGAATGCTTTCTGCGCTTGCTGCAAAATCAATAAGGGCTGTATTTAAGTCAGCCGCTAACAATACTTTGTTTAGCTCACCGTCGACCTCTTTACGGCCTTGATTCAGTAAGAAGCCATAAGCTTTTAAGGTTTCTAGTAATGCATAGTCATTAGCGCTGTTGGGCGTTGTACTCGCCAATTGCTGTAGCTGGGTTTCTAGCTGAGGCAGTAACGGAACTAAGGCTTGAGCTGCATCGTTGTTGGCAAAATAGCGGTAGAGGGTAACGGCATATTGCTCTTGTAAGCGCGCTTGATTGTTGAGAAGGCCTGAATCAGCTAACTCTTCTAGTGCTTCAGCTAAAGCAGAAATATCTGCATCACTTAAGTCATCAACTGGCCCGTAGTAACTAAAGGCGCGAAAGTAGTAAAGCAGCTTATCTATGGCCTCTATGTCTTGGTTGCTAGCGAGCGCAAGGCTGGTTTGAGTAAAAGCGTCGGTTGTTAATAGTGGGCTTTGAGCATCAAACAAATCTGCTTCAGATGTGGTGTTTATCTGGCTGATTATTTGTGGATTAATGTTTGGCTGTTCAACACTCGCGCAGCCTGAGAGCGATGCGAGCAGGCTTGCTATAATAGTCGTAGCGAACTTTGAGGGTGTATTCATTTTTTTCCCTTTAAATTTATCCCTTTGTTTTATTGAATACAATATATCATTGCTTTTTACGAAATTCTAACACTGGAATATAAAACTTAATCGATTCCTTGGTAGAATAGCGGCATATAGATGAATTGAGATAACCATGGCTAAAATCGATCAGCAACTGTTTACTACGCACGAGCATGCCCTTGAGAAAGAGTATGAGCTGTGCCCTAAGTGTGGCTGTGAGTTGTCGGTAAAGCACAGTAAGCACGGTGGTTTTATTGGCTGTAATAACTACCCAAGCTGCGACTACACCCGGCCTTTGGTACAGCATGAATCAATTGAAACACAAGTGATCCAAGGATCGGTTTGTCCTGACTGCGGCAGTGAACTGGCGGTGAAGTCAGGCCGTTTTGGTATTTTTATCGGTTGTACTAACTATCCAGCCTGCAGTCATATCGAAAAACATGATAAGGCGGATGCTGCGGATGAGATCGCCTGTCCCAAGTGTAAGCTCGGGCATATCGAACACCGAACTAGTCGCTTTGGTAAATCATTTTATGCTTGTAGTGCTTATCCAAAATGCAAGTTTTTAGTCAATTATCCTCCAGTTGCTGAAACGTGCCCAGACTGTGGTTGTGGTATTTTGGTTGAACGCAAAGGGGCTGCAGGTATGCGCCTAGAGTGTCCTGAAAAAGCCTGTAAATATAAGCGTCCTGTTTAAATAATCATATTAACTTTAACTAATGTCGCATTTAAGTAATCATAGCGGCTTAAAATCGCTCTTATGTAAGGTGAATCGAAACAAATGTTAGAAGTATTACCTGCTGGCGCGGCAGAGCTTGTTGAGCAAGGCGGCGTGATTGCTTACCCAACAGAAGCTGTCTATGGCCTAGGCTGTGATCCAGATAATAACGACGCAATTGAACGCTTATTAGAAATAAAGCAGCGGCCATGGCAAAAAGGGTTAATTCTAGTCGCAGGCGATTATCAGCAACTACTCCCTTATATTGATGAGTCGCAACTCTCGGTAGAGCAATTAGCATTTGTACACAGTAAGTGGCCCGGGCCATTTACTTTTATTATGCCAATTAAGGCCGGTCTGTCTAAATTGCTAAGTGGTAGCTTTGATTCGATTGCCGTACGGGTTACCGCTCATGAAGATGTCAAAGCTTTGTGTGCGGCGATTAATAAGCCAATAGTATCAACGAGTGCAAATCTGACAGGGCAAGAGCCTGCATTGTCTGCATCGAGTGTAAAGCTGCAGTTTGAGGGAATGATTGCAGGCTTAGTGATTGGTGACTTAGGGAGCCAGGCATCACCGTCTACGATTATCGATGCTAAGAGTGGAAAAATTATAAGAAAAGGCTAATCAGCTTTTAAAAAGGAATGATATGAGCGCACCAGATCCAACAGTAGTAAAAGCTTTCTTACTCGATCTTCAAAATCGAATTTGTAATGGACTTGAAGCCTTAGATAATGAGGCAACATTTATCGAGGACTCGTGGCAGCGTGAAGAGGGTGGCGGTGGTCAAAGTCGAGTGTTGACTGGTGGTGCGGTATTTGAACAAGCTGGCGTTAACTTCTCCCATGTTATGGGCGCCTCTATGCCTGCTTCTGCAACGGCGCACCGCCCTGAGCTTGCTGGTCGAAGTTTTGAGGCGATGGGCGTTTCTTTAGTTATCCACCCAAACAACCCGCATATTCCGACGACACATGCCAATGTACGCTTTTTTATTGCCCATAAAGAGGGGGCGGATCCAGTTTGGTGGTTCGGTGGTGGTTTCGACTTAACACCTTATTATCCGTATTTAGAAGATGTTGTTGCGTGGCACCACAGTGCAAAGTCATTGTGCGAGCCTTTTGGTGAAGATATTTACCCTAAGTATAAAAAATGGTGTGACGAATACTTTTGGTTACCGCATCGTAATGAAACCCGTGGTGTTGGTGGTTTGTTCTTTGATGACCTCAACAAGCAAGGTTTTGAGAGCAGCTTTGCCTTTATGCAGGCTGTCGGTAACGGCTTCTTAACTGCTTATGCCCCCATTGTTGAGCGCCGAAAAGATACCGAATTTGGTGAACATGAGCGTCAGTTCCAGCTCTATCGTCGTGGTCGTTATGTTGAATTTAACTTGGTTTATGATCGAGGCACATTATTTGGCTTACAGACAGGCGGCCGCACAGAATCAATTTTGATGTCTATGCCGCCATTAGTGCGTTGGGAGTATGCTTACACGCCGGAAATGGGTAGCCCGGAGGCGCAACTATACAGTGATTACCTCAAACCAAGAGATTGGTTAAGCCTATAGTGAGTAAAGTGAAACCAATAAATGTTGTTTTATTGGTTTCGCATATGGTCCGCGAGTGTCGAAATAGCGCTATATATAGCTTGTTGATGCTGCGGATCTTTCACTTCTTTCTCTATCGCTGCCTTCATACAGACGAGCCACTGATCTCGCATAGCTTCATCGACTTTAAACGGCATATGCCTGGCACGCAACGCAGGGTGCCCATGCTTCTGTTGATATAGCTGAGGCCCACCAAGCCAACCGCTTAGAAATTCAAATAACTTCTGTTCAGATTCTGCGATAGGGGCTCTATGGATTGACAATAGATCTTGAGTCGCTTGATTGTGTTGCATCTGTAAATAGAACTGATGGGCAATAGCACGAATCACTTTTTCTCCACCTATACGATCATAAGCATTAGATTGATTTGGATCTCTATCCTGACTCGCTTGGTTTTTACCAACAAGTTTCTTTAACCAGTTCATCTATTTCTTGTACCAGGCTCTTATACGTTTGCGCGACAGTGTAGCAAGTCGATGAGTAAAATTATCTAGCTATTTAATAGCATCACCGTTGAAAGTTCAGCTGAAAATAACTCGGATAGAATCGATTGCCTAAGCAAAGATCCGCGTTACACTACTACTTTTAGTGGCTAGAGTAGAAAACATGACTGAACGATATGCAGTATTTGGTAACCCAATAGGGCACAGTAAGTCGCCCCAAATTCATACAATGTTCGCCACCGAGACTGCTCAGTCGTTAAGTTATGAGGCAATCTTAGCGCCCGTCGACGCTTTTGAAGCAAGTTTCAAAGAGTTTGCTGCTAATCATGGTTACGGTGCAAACGTTACCGTGCCCTTTAAAGAGCAAGCATTTTCCCTGTGTGATGAACTTAGCGAACAAGCCCAATTAGCTGGAGCAGTGAATACCTTAACGGTATTGGCCGATGGTAAAATTCGCGGTGATAATACCGATGGTCTTGGTTTAGTCGCCGACCTAAAGAGAAACTTAGGAGACTTGTGTGGATTGCATGTCCTGTTAATTGGTGCTGGTGGTGCTGCGCGAGGCAGTGTATTGCCATTACTGCAATCAGGCATTGCTAAGTTAACGATTGTAAATCGCACTCAAGTAAAGGCTGAGGCGTTAGTGGAGATCTTTGCGCGCTATGGTGATGTGACTGCTTTACCTATATCCCATACAGGGCAGAGCTATGACCTTATTATTAACTCCACTTCTTCCAGTTTATCAGGTGAAGTACCGGCTATTAGCCCTGATACTATTGTATCGCACACAGTTTGCTACGATATGATGTATGGCAAAGAGCCAACAAGTTTTAACCTGTGGGCGACAGCGCAGGGGGCAAGTCAAACAATCGATGGCTTAGGTATGCTGGTGGGACAAGCGGCAGAAAGCTTTTCTATTTGGCGCAGCGTAACACCAAGTGTCGAGCCTGTTCTGACTCAGCTTAGATCTGAACTCATAGGCTAAAAACTTCTGAGCATTAATCGAGATAAAGATGAACCAAAGTATTCTATTTCCAGATCTACAAGATTGGGATCAACTAAGCCAAACCGTTATTTTCCCAGTTCAAGTACAAGGGGTAAATATTGAGTGTCGGATAAGCTTAGCAAAACTGGCTTCGTTATCATCAACAAAAATATTGGCCGAAGAATTAGATATCGAGAGTAAGGCCCTAGCCCTATTTGAACAGTATCGATTTGATATAGAGGAAGAGGTTGAAACGCTCATCGAGCAGGAAGCATTCGATGAGCAAGGTAGAACCGTTCTTTTATAGTGCTATCTATAGAAAGCGAACTTTTTGCTTACTCGCCTTCTTGCAAGTACTCATTCTTCAGTCTGACATAATTGTCGGCAGATTGCGGCAGGAAGGCAAGTTCAGCATCGGTAAGTGGACGAGCCTGTTTAGCTGGGCTGCCTACATATAGAAAACCACTCTTCAATACTTTACCTGGCGGTACCAGAGAACCCGCACCTAGGATGACATCATCTTCTAATATTGCACCATCTAGAATGATTGCGCCCATACCGACCAAAATACGATTACCCACTTGGCAACCATGTAACATAGCCTTGTGACCAATAGTGACGTCATCACCAATGATCAGAGGGTGGCCAGCAGGTAAAGAGGGGGATTTTCGGGTTACGTGTAAAACCGTACCATCTTGGATATTGGAACGTTTACCTATATAGATATGGTTTACATCTCCACGTGCGGCAACTAAAGGCCAAACACTGGCATCCTCATCAAGGGTAATATCACCGACTAATACAGCAGCCTCATCGATATAAACACCCTGTTTAAGTGTAGGTACGACACCTTTATAGGAGCGTAGTGGGTTATTGTTTCTAGAGTTTGGCATCTAAAAGTCCTAATTATGGTGTTTTTAGCATTATAAAGCCTAAAAAGTGGCTAGTCAGTGGGTTTTATGAGCAAACGATTATAAAAGTTCGATTTTATTCATTATTGCCCTTGCGCTGCTCTGAGATATCCCTATAATGCGCATCCACTGACACGGCACAGCAGGCCATTCGCTCTTAGCAAAAGCTAGATAGAACGGGACTTGCAGCGGTGTTAGAGAGTTAAAACTCCTAGGAGATTTGATTCAGGTGACAAACGCTTTAAGAGCTTCGAATGATGGTTGTTAA